>NZ_JAAGPK010000111.1:0-27074 GCF_017104685.1 Burkholderia sp. Tr-20355
TGTCCCGGCCGCCGCCGAGCCGGCTCCGCCGCCCGCGCCGGCCACGACGGTGGCGGTCGACAATCCGTACGGGCTCGGCGCGCTGTGGAAGAACGGCGATTTCGTCGCGCGTTTCGTGCTGATCCTGCTGGTGATCATGTCGATGGGAAGCTGGTACATCATGGTCACGAAGTTCCTGGAGCAGTTGCGCGCGAATCGCCGCGCGAAACTGGCCGACGCGCAGCTCTGGACCGCGCCGTCGCTGGCCGAGGGCGCCAGGATGCTCGACGAGGCGTCGCCGTTCCGGTTCATCGCCGAAACCGCGATCGAAGCCGGCGAGCATCACGAAGACGCGCTGCTCGAAGCGGTCGACCGCAACACGTGGATCGACGTATCGGTCGAGCGCTCGATCACGAACGTATCGAACCGGATGCAGGACGGCCTCGCGTTCCTGGCCACGGTGGGGTCGACCGCGCCGTTCGTCGGGCTGTTCGGCACCGTCTGGGGAATCTATCACGCGCTGACGGCGATCGGCATCGCGGGCCAGGCCTCGATCGACAAGGTCGCGGGCCCGGTGGGCGAGGCGCTCATCATGACCGCGATCGGCCTCGCCGTCGCGGTGCCGGCGGTGCTCGGCTACAACTTCCTGGTCCGGCGCAACAAGTCGGTGATGGAGCGGGTCCGCAACTTCGGCGCGCAACTGCACACGGTGCTGCTGGCCGGCAACCGGCGCCCGGTGCGGGCGGCGGCGCCGGCGGCGTCGCTCGCGAACTGACCGGCTGACGGAGGCGCGCGATGGCCATGAACGTCGGGCAGGACGATAGCGACGAGGTGATCGCCAACATCAACACGACGCCGCTCGTCGACGTGATGCTGGTGTTGTTGATCATCTTCCTGATCACGATTCCGGTCGTGACGCACACGATCCAGCTTCAGTTGCCGAAGGAGACGGTGCAGCCGCTGCAGACGACGCCGAAAAGCATCGAGATCGCGGTGAATCGCGACGGCGATTTCTTCTGGGGCGAGCAACTGGTGGACGCGCCGACGCTGCTCGCGAAGCTCAAGGGCGTGTCGCAACAACAGCCGCAGCCGAGCGTCCACGTGCGGGGCGACCAGAACACGCGCTACGAGTTCATCGGGCGAGTGGTCACGATGTGCGAGCGCGCGGGGATCGCGAAGCTGTCATTCATTACGGAGCCGCCGGCGCGCGGCGGTTAGGCGCCAACGCGGATCCACAGGAGTCGACGATGGGGATGAACGTGCCTTCGGGCGGGAGCAATGCGGAACCGGACGTGATGGTGGACATCAACACCACGCCGCTGATCGACGTGATGCTGGTGCTGCTGATCATGCTGATCATCACGATTCCGATCCAGATGCATTCGGTGAAGATGGACCTGCCGGTCGGCAACCCGCCGCCGCCGGCCGCGCCGCCGGAAGTCGTGCAGATCGATATCGACTTCGACGGCACGACGACGTGGAACGGCGCGCCGGTGCCGGACCGTTCGGCGCTCGAGGCGAAACTGTCGCAGGTCGCGGCGGAACCCGTGCAGGCGGAGATCCACCTGCGCCCGAACAAGCTGGTGCCGTACAAGGACGTGGCGGCCGTGCTGGCGTCCGCGCAGCGCGTGGGCGCGACCAAGATCGGCCTGATCGGCAACGAACAGTTCATGCAATGACGAAACGGACGAGCCGATGAACCAGCGACGATGGAAACGGATGGTGGCGGTGACGGCGCTCGGCGCGGCCTGCATGCTCGGCCGGCCGGCGCTGCCGGCGGACGCGCTGCGGCCGGACGTGGCGAAACCGCTCGCGGCTGCGCAGGAGTTGTACCGCGCGCACAAGTATCGCGACGCGCTCGGCAAGATCGCCCAGGCGGCGGCCGTGCCCAACCGGACGCCGTACGAAACGTACATGGTGGAGGAGATGCGCGGCGCGGCGGCGATGGCGGCTGGCGACACGGGCACGGCCGCGCAGGCGTACGAGTCGGTGCTGAACTCGGGGCGGCTGTCGGGCGAGGACGAGCAGCGCACCACGGCCGCGCTGGCCGGCATCTACTTCCAGCAAAAGAACTACCCGCTGGCGATCCGGACCGCACAGCGCTACCTGAAGGCCGGCGGCACGGATCCCGAAATGCGCACGCTGCTCACGCAGTCGTACTACCTGTCGAACGATTGCGCGCCGGTCGTGAGCCAGTTGAAGGCGAGCACCGACGCGCAGGCGAACGGCGGGCACGCGCCGGACGAAGGGCAGTTGCAGATGCTCGCGACGTGCGCGCAGAAAGTGAAGGACGGCAACGCGTATCGCGGGGCACTCGGGCTGCTGGTCGCCTACCATCCGAGTCCCGCGTACTGGGACGAAATGATCGCGGCCATTCGCGGCACGCCCGGGTATCTGTCGTCGCTCGACCTCGACATCTACCGGTTGCGCCGTGCGACGGGCTCGCTTGCGACGGCCGACGCGTACATGGAGATGACCCAACTCGCGCTGGTTGCGGGGTCTCCCGCCGAAGGCAAGCAGGTGATCGACCAGGGGTTCGCGACCGGCGTACTCGGCAAGGACGCGCAGGCGGATCGCGAGAAGCGGCTGCAGGCGCTTGCCGCGAAGCGCGCGCAAACGGGCGGGGACGCCGCGACGCCGGTGACGCCGCTCGACACGGGCATGAATCTCGTCTTTGCGGGCCGGGCGCAGCAGGGTTTGCCGATGATGGAGCAGGCGATCGCCAAGGGCGGCCTCGAGCATCCCGACGCGGCGCGACTGCGGCTCGGCGAGGCGTACTACGTGGCCGGCCAGAAGGCGCGTGCGGTGCAGGTGCTGCGCACGGTCAAGGGAACCGACGGTTCCGGTGACCTGGCCAGGCTGTGGACGGCGGTGGCTTCCCGGTAACGCAACGAAAGGGCGCCGGCACACGACGCGGGCGCAGTCAGTCGGCAAGCGGCGTGCCGCCGCGAGCGTTCCGATGCATGGCGGTCAGGTTCAACGACGAAAAGGGGCAACCTTGTTGGTTAGTAAACCGAATGAAATGAGCGAGACGCGTGCGGGCGGGCCGCGACGGTGCCGCGCCGCGCCGCGCACGGCCCGCCCGCGGCTGCCGTGCACGGGCCGGTATCGCGCCGGGCCGTGCGCATCGTGGCTTCGGTCAACGATCGCCGACATCAAACCGATTTCGACTGCGAGGCTCCGTCCTTCCATGGTTGTGCCCCCTGATGAGTCGGTGCTCGTCGCCGTGTCGCTCGGCAACAAGATCCGGGCGCTGCGCCAGCGCCTGAAACTCACGCTCGACGAAACGGCCGGCATCGCCGGTATCTCGAAGCCGTTCCTGTCGCAGGTCGAGCGCGGGCGGGCCACGCCGTCGATCACGTCGCTGGTCCGGATCGCGAAAGCGCTGGGCGTGACGATGCAGTACTTCATCGATACGCCGACGGAAGCGCGTTCGGTGTGTCGCGGCAACGCGCTGCGATATTTCCAGTTCGCGAACTCGGCGAGCCTGTTCGCGCGGCTGACGAATCCGGCCGACGACCGCAAGCTCGACGCGATCCTCGTCAGGATGCCGGCGGGGCAGCAGCCGTCCGAGATGACCACGCATGCGGGCGAGGAGTTCGTCTATGTGATGCGCGGGCAGGTCGCGCTGACCCTCGAGGACTGCACGTTCACGCTGAACGAGGGCGATACCGCGCATTACGAGTCGACGATGCCGCATGCGTGGCACAACACGGCCGACGAGGAAGCCGTGATCGTCTGGGTCGGCACGCCGAGGTTGTTCTAGCGGCGCCGGCCACGCTTCGGGCCGCGACGAAGGAGAAGTACCCGATCGAAGGAGGGGCGCGCGTCACGATGCGCCATCCGTCGAACCGGGAGGAAGCAGGCGGTGCGCTCAATGTAGGTAATTAGTATGGCGAATCAAAAGAAAAAACGATCGTGCTGAATGGTGCGGGTGCCCCGAGGCCGATCCGTTCGAGTCATGGCAGTCGAAACAGTGGCAATCGCGGGTTCCGGTACACGGGCACCCAGGACGCGCAAGGAATTCACAAGGTTCCGGCGCACGGCAGGTGGGGTCTTACTACGAGCGAGAGGAAACAAGATGAAGCAGAGAGTGTTGGCGTTGGCCATCAAGAGGATAGTCTGGGCGGAACTCGCGTTGACGGCCGCACTGGCGCCGTCGGCGTTCGCCCAGAGCCAGCCGGCGCCGGGCGCCGTCGCCATCGCGGATGCGGTCGCGAACGGCGCACCCGTGACCGTCGCGCAGGCGGGCGGCACCGCCGGTACCGCCGCTGCGGGGGCCGCGGCCCCCGATGTGGCGTCCGGTGCGGCAGCCGAGGCAATGCCTGCGGCATCCGCCGAGAACGGGCAGGGCAAGGTCGCGCAGATCAAGCGGTTCGAGGTGACCGGCTCGCTGATCCGGCAATCCGACAAGACGGGCTTCCAGCAGGTGCAGACGATCACGCCGAAGGAAATCCAGGCCAGCGGCGCGGTGACGGTGACCGACTTCCTGCGCAATGCGACGGCCAACTCGGCGAACAGCTGGGGCGAAGGGCAATCGGGCAACTTCGCGGCCGGCGCGGCCGGCATCGCGCTGCGCGGCCTGTCGGAGAAATACACGCTCGTGCTGGTCGACGGCCAGCGCGTGGCGCCGTATGCGTTCTTCTCGAACAGCGTCGATTCGTTCTTCGACCTCAACACGTTGCCGCTCAACGACATCGAGCGCATCGAAATCGTGAAGACGGGCGCGGTGTCGCAATACGGGTCGGACGCGATCGGCGGCGTCGTCAACATCATCACGAAGCACAATTTCCGCGGGCTGCAACTCGACGGCAGCATCGGCAGCGCGATCAATGCCGGCAACGGCGACGGCACGACGAAATTCGGCGTGCTCGGCGGCTTCGGCGACCTGAACGCCGACCGCTTCAACGTGACGGCGGCACTCAGCTATTACAAGTCGAACGGCTTCACGCTGGCCGATCGCGATTCGACGCGCAACCAGGACTTCACGGGCAAGCCGGGCGGTTTTTCGCTGCTCGCGCCGTCCTACTGGAACATGCCCGACGGCAGTGCGCAGGCGCTGAACGGCTGCCCGTCCGGCGGGGCGGTTCGCCCGGCCGCGCCGAACTCGCTGTCGGCCGGCCTGCCGGGCACGATCTGCGCGTTCAACACGGCGGAAAGCACGTCGATCCTGCCGATGACCGAACGCCTGAACGCGAAGCTGCACGGCGACTTCAAGATCAACGACACGACGACGGCATTCGCGGACTTCCTGGAAAGCTACAACACGACCACGACCAATGACGGCCTGTGGAACAACGTGATCGGCAACCCGCAGAACCCGGCGCTCGTCTGGAATCCGCAGACGCAGTTGCTGTCGCCGTTCAACACGGTCGTGCCGGTGACCAACCCGTACAACACGACGGGCGCGGCGACGCCGTTGACCTACGCGTTCCCGAACACGGTCGCGCAGAAGACCTGGGCGAACTACTGGCGCGCGGCGGCCGGCATCAAGGGTTCCTTTACGCTGCCGTACGGCGACTGGGACTGGGCGACGTCGGTCAGCCATTCGCAGAGCACGGTGTCGAACGTGTTCACGAACCAGCTGAACGTCAACGCGCTGAACAACATCTACCAGAACGGCACGCTGAACTTCGCGAACCCGGCCGCGACGCCGAACGCGTTCAACGGGCTGTACCAGGAAGCGAACAATCTCGGCATCTCGAAACTCGACACGATCGATGCGACGCTGTCGACGCCGAACCTGTTCCATCTGCCGACCGGTGACGTCGGCATCGGTTTCGGCGCACAGTTCACGCACCAGAGCGAAACGCTGACGCCGGGCTCGGAGTACCTGTCCGGCGCGGTGATCTCGCCGGACCTGGAGACGGTGAACGGTGCGCGCAACGTCGCGGCCGTCTATTACCAGATCAACGTGCCGATCCTGGAGAACCTGACGTTCAGCCAGGCGGGCCGCTACGACCACTACACGGACGTGGGCGGCGCCTTCTCGCCGCGCTTTGCGTTGCGCTACCAGCCGATCAAGGCGCTGACGCTGTATACGTCGTACAACCGCGGGTTCCGTGCGCCGACCTTCGTCGAGGACAGCAAGTCGCAGACGCTCGGCATCCAGGTCGATCCGGCCACCGGGCAGAACTACACGTCGATCACGGTCGGCAACCCGAACCTCGCGCCGGAGCGCACGCGCAACTTCAACATCGGCTTCCAGGTCTCGCCGGCCCGCTACACGGACATCGGCTTCGACTGGTACAAGATCCGCATCGACAACGTGATCGGCCAGGGCAAGCCGTCGCAGGTCGTGACCGACCCGACGACCGGCCAGCTGCTGTACAAGGTCATTCCGTACCAGAACCTCGGCTACCTCGACACGAACGGCTTCGAAGGCACGTTCCGCCAGGGGCTGCCGCTCAAGGGCTGGGGCATGCTCACGCTGTCGGGCGACTGGGCGTACATCAACAGCTACAAGATCGGCTTCCCGGGCGGCGCACCGGTGAACGGCGCGGGCAACAACTTCACGATCACGCAGCCGTTCGGCGGCAGTTTCCCGCGCTGGCGCGGCAACACGACGCTGGACTGGAACTATCGCAAGTTCGATGCGGCGCTGACGTGGCAGTTCACGGGCCCGTACGCGCAGAACCTGATGGCGGAGCCGCCGAAAGTCGGTTCGTACAGCCAGTTCAACCTGATGCTCACGTACACGGGCTTCAAGAACTGGACGATCTACGGCGGCATCGACAACATCTTCAACCGCACGCCGCCGTACGATCCGATCTTCGCGAACGGCACGCTGAGCCAGAGCGGGTACGACACGTCGGTGTACTCGTACATCGGCCGGTTCGCGCAGGTCGGCGCGACGTACAAGTTCTGATGGAGGCGGCGATGGATTGACAGGCTTGGACGGGCCGCTCCACGTCCACACCTCCCCTTTGTTTGGAGCGGCCCTTTTTCGCCTGGCGCCACGCGGGCCCGCAATCGCGGCACGCGACGGCGCGGCGTTTCGATCTTGCACCATGAACCACCAGCGGGACGCGGCCGGCACGCGGCGTCCGGCACAGGCATCGACCGTGCGAAGGCTTCGCGCCCGCACGCTTCCGGACAGACTGACCATGAGACTGTTGAAATGGCGAGGGGCACGCGTGTCGCACCGCACGCCTCCGATGCGCGCGCAGGCGCGAATGCGTCGCGGCGTGCGTGCCGCGTTGTTTGCCTGCGCGGTGCTGCTCGTGTCGAGCGGTGCGCTGCCGCGGGACGCGCTCGCGGTGCCGGCGATCTCGCAATACGATCAGCCGAAATATCCGCCGGACTTCACGCATTTCGACTACGCGGATGTAAACGCGCCCGACACCGGCACGCTCGATTTCGAAAACTACGACGAAGCGCAGAGCTACGACTCGCTGAACCCGTTCCTCGTGCGCGGTTCGCCCGCGCCCGACATCAAGAACCTGATGTTCGACACGCTGATGCAGCGCAGCTGGGACGAACTCGCGTCCGAATACGCGCTGATCGCCGACGACGTCGAGGTTGCGCCGGACCGGCTGTCGGCGACGTTCCACCTCAATCCGGCCGCGCGATTCTCGAACGGCGACGCGATCACCGCGGCCGACGTCAAGTACTCGTTCGACACGCTGACGAGCCCGCAGGCGTCGCCGCTCTACAACGCGCAGTTCTCGATCATCAAGCGCGCGGTGGTGGTCGACGGCCACACGATCCGCTTCGAGTTCAAGCATGCGGAGCGCGACGCGGCGCTGATCGCGGGCGACCTGCCGGTGTTCTCGCCGAAATGGGGGCAACGCGCGGACGGCACGCGGCCGCCGTTCGACCAGATCGCGAACGTGCCGCCGATCGCGAGCGGCGCGTACCTGATCGAGCAGCGCAGGAACGACAAGCAGATCCGCTACGTGCGCAACCCGCGCTACTGGGCGGCGAACCTGCCGTCGCGGCGCGGGATGTTCCGCTTCGCGCACGTGACGTTCAAGCTTTACCTGGACCAGTACACGTCGCTCGAAGCGTTCAAGGCCGGCGACATCGATGCGCGGATGGAGTACAGCTCGACGCAGTGGGCACGCAAGTACGTCGGCAAGAATTTCCGTAACGGGATGCTGAGGAAGGGCGAGTTCCCGGACGGCCCCGCGCAGATGCAGGGCTTCCTGATGAACCTGCGCAAGCCGATGTTCCAGGACGTGCGCGTGCGGCATGCGCTCGCGCTGGCGTTCGACTTCGACTGGATGAGCCGGATGATGTTCTACGGACAGTACCGCCGTACCAACAGCTTCTGGGAGGCGAGCCCGTTCGCGGCGTCCGGCATGCCGAGCGCGAAGGAACTCGCGCTGCTCGAGCCGTACCGGTCGACGTTGCCGCCGGCCGTATTCGGCCCGATGATCGCGCAGCCGTCGACGCTGCCGCCCGGCTCGCTGCGCGCGAACCTGAAGCAGGCGCGCGACCTGCTCGAGCAGGCCGGCTGGCACTACCGGGACGGCGCGCTGCGGGATGCGAACGGCACGCCGATGACGATCGAGATCATCGACGACCAGCCCGGCATGGACCGCCTGATCCTGCCGTACACGCAGGCGCTCGCGACGCTCGGCATCCACGCGTACCTGCACGAGATCGACAGCGCCGTCTACCTGAAGCGGCTCGACAATTTCGAGTACGACATGACGACGTACATCTACCTGCCCGTGACGATCCCGGGCGCGGAGCTGACGCGCCGGTTCGGCAGCGCGGCCGCGTCGCAGCCGGGCTCCGAGAACTATCCGGGCGTGAAGTCGAAGGCCGTCGATGCGCTGATCCGCGCGGCGCTCGCGGCCGACACGCTCGACGATCTCGAGACGGCCACGCATGCGCTCGACCGCGTGCTGATCAACCTGTACGTGCTGATCCCGCAGTACTACCTGCCGAACGCGCGGATCGGGTACAAGGCGACGCTCGGTCATCCGGCGGTCGTGCCGAACTCCTATCAGTACGAGGACTGGATCATCGACTACTGGTACGTGAAGAAGCCGGCGGCACAACCCGCACCGGCGGCCTGACGGGGAACGACGATGCTGGCATACATATTCAGGCGGCTGCTGCTGATGATTCCGACGCTGGTCGGCGTCGTGACGATCACGTTCGCGGTCACGCAGTTCGTGCCGGGCGGCCCGGTCGAGCAGGTGCTCGCGCAGTTGCGGCACGGCAGCGCACGCGGGGGCGAGGCGGGCGGAGGCGGGGGCGGCTATCACGGCAGCCAGGGCGTCGACCCGCAGCAGATCGCGCAAATCCGAAAACAGTTCGGTTTCGACAGGCCGCCGCTCGAACGCTACCTGCTGATGCTCAAAAGCTATGCGACGTTCGACCTCGGCCAGTCCTACTTCGCGCACCGCAGCGTGTGGGCGGTGATCCGCTCGAAGCTGCCGGTCTCGATCACGCTCGGGCTATGGACGGTGATCCTCACGTATCTCGTGTCGGTGCCGCTCGGCATCGCGAAGGCGGTGCGCAACGGCTCGCGGTTCGACACCGTGACGAGCGTGCTGGTGCTGACCGGCTACGCGGTGCCGGGTTTCGTGCTCGGCGTGCTGCTGCTGATGCTGTTCGGCGGCGGCACGTTCTGGCAGGTGTTCCCGATGCGCGGGCTCACGTCGGACAACTTCGACGACCTGACGCTGATCGGCAAGACGCTCGACTACCTGTGGCACATCGTGATGCCCGTCACGGCAGCCGTGATCGGCAATTTCGCGATCGTCACGATCCTGACGAAGAACACGTTCCTCGAGGAAATCGGCCGGCAGTACGTGCTGACCGCGCGGGCGAAGGGGGCGCCGGAGCGCGACGTGCTGTGGAAGCACGTGCTGCGCAACGCGGCGATCCCGCTGCTCACCGGGCTGCCCGCGGCCTTCGTCGGCGCGTTCCTGAACGGCAACCTGCTGATCGAGACGTTGTTCTCGCTCGACGGAATGGGGCAGCTGTCGTACGACGCGGTGATCCGTCGCGACTATCCGGTCGTGCTCGGCTCGCTGTTCCTGTTCACCCTGATCGGTCTGCTGACCAAGCTTATCGCGGATATCTGCTATGTCCTCGTCGACCCCCGTATCCAGTTCAGCCGCCTGGACCACTGATCCCGCGTGCGCGCCGTCGCCTTCGCCGTGGCGGCGTACCTGGCAGCGCTTTCGCGCGCAGCCGCTCGGCCATGCGAGCCTCGTGATCTTCGTCGTGCTGTTCGCGCTCAGCCTGTGTGCCGATGGCCTGTCGAACGACCGGCCGCTGCTCGTGCGCTACGACGGGCACTATTATTTCCCGATCGTGAAGGACTACCCGGAGACCGAGTTCGGCGGCGACTTTCCCGCGAAGACGAACTACCTCGATCCGTACATCCGCGCGAAGCTCGAGTCGCACGGCAATTTCGCGATCTATCCGCCGAATCGCTATCGCTACGACACGATCGACTACTTCGCGTCGCGGCCGTATCCGGCGCCGCCATCGGCGAGCAACTGGCTCGGCACCGACCAGTTCGGGCGCGACGTGCTCGCGCGGCTCCTGTACGGCTTTCGGCTGTCGGTGCTGATGGCGTTCGCGCTCACCGTGTCGGGCGTGCTGGTCGGCGTGCTGACGGGGGCGCTGCAGGGCTTCTACGGCGGCCACACCGACCTGATCGGCCAGCGCCTGATCGAGATCTGGAGCGCGCTGCCGGACCTCTACCTGCTGATCATCTTCGCATCGATCTTCACGCCGTCGCTGTGGCTGCTGTTCATCCTGCTGTCGATGTTCGGCTGGCTCGTGCTGTCCGACTACGTACGCGCCGAATTCCTGCGCAACCGCATGCTCGATTACGTGAAAGCGGCCCGCACGATGGGGCTGACGAATGCGCAGATCATGTGGCGCCACGTGCTGCCGAACAGCCTCACGCCGGTGATCACGTTCCTGCCGTTCCGGATGAGCGCCGCGATCCTGTCGCTGACGAGCCTCGACTTCCTCGGTCTCGGCGTACAGCCGCCGACGCCGAGCCTCGGCGAGCTGCTTCAGGAGGGCAAGAACAACCTCGATGCGTGGTGGATCTCGATCTCCGCATTCGCCGCGCTGGTGGTGACGCTGCTGCTGCTGACGTTCATGGGCGACGCGTTGCGCAACGCGCTCGACACGCGCGCGCGCGGCTCGGCGTTCGGCGGAGGGCGATGATGGCGAACGCGTTGCTGCAGATCGACGGGTTTTCGGCGCGCTTCGGCGCGAGGCCGGCCGTGCGGGACCTGAGCCTGTCGATCGGCCGCGGCGAGCGTGTCGCGCTCGTCGGCGAATCGGGGTCGGGCAAGAGCGTGACGGCGCTGTCGATCCTGCGGCTCGCGCAACAGGCGGCGCTGTCGGGACGGATCCTGTTCGACGGCGAGGACCTGCTCGCGAAGACCGAACAGCAGATGCGCGGGATTCGCGGCGCCGACATCGCGATGGTGTTCCAGGAGCCGATGACCGCGCTGAATCCGCTGTATACGATCGGCAAGCAGATCGCCGAGAGCCTGCGGCTGCACGAGGGGCTGCGGCCCGGCGACGCACGCGAACGCGGGATCGCGCTGCTGCGGCGCACCGGGATTCCGGAGCCGGAGCGGCGCATCGACAGTTTTCCGCATCAGCTGTCGGGCGGGCAGCGCCAGCGGGCGATGATCGCGATGGCGCTGGCCTGCCGGCCGCGGCTGCTGCTGGCGGACGAACCGACGACGGCGCTCGACGTGACGGTGCGCCAGCAGATCGTCGATCTGCTGCTCGAACTGCAGGAGCAGGAAGCCGCCGCGCGCGGCATGGCCGTGCTGCTGATCACGCACGACCTGAACCTGGTGCGGCGCTTCGCGCAGCGCGTGGCCGTGATGGAGCAGGGCGTGCTGGTGGAGACGAACACGACCGATGCGCTGTTCGCCGCGCCGCAGCATGCGTACACACGCCGGCTGCTCGACAGCGCGCCGCAGCGGGCCGTCGAGCCCGTCGCAGCCGCGGCGCGGACGATCCTCGACGTGCGCGATCTCGCGGTCGACTACCGCATCGCGGCGAAAGGCTGGCGCGGGGCGCTCGGCAAGACGACGTTCCGCGCGGTGCACGACGTGACGCTGTCGCTGAAGCGCGGCGAAACGCTCGGGATCGTCGGCGAGTCCGGCTCGGGGAAATCGACGCTCGCGGCGACGGTGCTCGGTCTGCAGCGGCCGGCGGCCGGCGCGATCGAAATCGACGGCCTGCCGCTCGACACGCTGCGGACCACGGGCGGCAGGCGCGCGCTGTACGGCAGGATGCAGGTGGTGTTCCAGGATCCGTTCGGCTCGCTGTCGCCGCGGATGACGGTCGAGCAGATCGTCGGCGAAGGGCTTGCGGTGCACCGGCCGCAGGTGGCCGGGGACGCGCGGCGCGCGCGGATCGCCGCGCTGCTGCAGGAAGTCGGCCTGCCGGCCGAGTCGATGCTGCGCTATCCGCACGAATTCTCCGGCGGCCAGCGGCAGCGGATCGCGATCGCGCGCGCACTGGCGGTCGAGCCGGAACTGCTGGTGCTGGACGAGCCGACCAGCGCGCTCGACGTGTCGATCCAGAAGCAGGTGCTGAATCTGCTGACGAATCTGCAAAAGAAGTACAAACTGAGCTACCTGTTCATTACGCACGATCTCGCGGTCATGCGTGCGATGGCCCACCGGGTCGTCGTGATGAAGGCGGGGCGCGTGGTCGAGGAGGGCGATACGCTCGACGTGCTGCAGGCGCCGTCCCATCCGTATACGCGCGCGCTGCTGGCGTCGTCGATGCTGGCGCCGGTGCGCGGCTCCCGAGAGAGAACCGATGATTGACGTGTACCGGGCGCAGCGCGCCCAGGCCGCCCGCGTGCCGGGCGGCCGAACGCCGGCGGTGCGCTGACGCATGTCGATGCCGTCGTTCTTCATCGATCGTCCGGTGTTTGCGTGGATCGTCGCGCTCGCGGTCGTCGTCGCGGGCGTGCTGGCGATTCCGCAACTGCCGATCGCGCAATATCCGCGCCTTGCGCCGCCGCGCGTCGTGATCACCGCCGCGTATCCGGGCGCGTCGACCGAGACGGTCGACGGCGACGTCGGCAGCATCATCGAGGAAAGCCTCGACGGCGCCGACGGGCTCCTGTACTACGAGACGAGCAGCGACGGTCACGGCAACCTCGAGATCGACGTGACGTTTTCGCCGGGCACCGATCCCGACATCGCGCTCGTCGACGTGAACAACCGGCTGAAGCAGGTCGAGTCGCGGTTGCCGCAGCAGGTCGTCCAGCAGGGGATCGGCGTGTTCAAGGCGGCGAACACGTTCCTGATGCTCGTCACGCTGACGTCGACCGACGGCATGCGCGATTCCGCGCAGCTCGGCGATTACCTGAACCGCTACGTGCTGCGCGAACTGAAGCGCGCGCCGGGCGTCGGCGCGGCGGAGCTGTGGGACGCCGACGAGGCGCTGCGGGTCTGGCTCGATCCGCACAAGCTGCGCGAATACGGCCTTGGCGCCGACGACGTGATCGCGGCGATCGGCGCGCAGAACGCGACGGTGACGGCCGGCGCGATCGGCGACGCGCCGTTTCCGGGCGGCCAGCAGCTCACCGCGCAGATCGTCGTCAAGGGGCAGCTCGCGTCGCCGGACGAGTTCGGCCGGATCGTGCTGAAGTCGAAGACGGACGGTTCGGCGGTGCGCGTCGCCGACGTCGCGCGCGTCGAGATCGGCCGCGACGACTACTCGTTCTATTCGCGGCTGAACGGCCGGCCGGCCGCGACGGTCGGCATCCAGCTCGGCCCGCGCGGCAATGCGCTCGAAACGTCGAATGCGATTCGTGCGCGGCTCGCCGAGCTGTCGAGGACGTTGCCGCCGGGCGTCGCGATCGAGATCCCGTTCGACGGCGCGCATTTCGTGACGATCGCGATCCGCGAGGTCGTGCTGACGCTGCTCGAGGCGGTCGTGCTGGTGTTCTGCGTGATGTGGCTGTTCCTGCGCGACCTGCGCTACACGCTGGTGCCGACCGTCGTGATTCCGGTCACGCTGATGGGCGCGTTCGTCGCCATGTGGGCGTTCGGGCTGTCGATCAACGTGTTCACGATGTTCGGTCTCGTGCTGGCGATCGGCATCCTCGTCGATGACGCGATCGTCGTCGTCGAGAGCGTGCACCGCGTGATGGAGGAGGGCGTGTCGCCGCGCGATGCCACGCGGCGCGCCATGAAGCGGATCGGCGGGGCGATCGTCGGCGTGACGGCGGTGCTGACCGCCGTGTTCGTGCCGATGGCGTTCTTTTCCGGGACCGTCGGCGGTATCTACCGGCAGTTCGCGGTGGCGATGATCGCGTCGATGCTGGTGTCGTCGTTCATGGCGCTGTCGCTCACGCCCGCGCTGTGCGCGAACCTGCTGAAGCCGGTCGCGCGGCACGACGGAAGGGCCGCCGATGCTCGGCGTCGCGGCATCGGTGCACGGCTGGCCGACCGGTTCGGGGCGGGCTTCGCGCGCGTCGAGGCCGGGTATCGCCGCGTCGCCGTGCTCGCGGTGCGGCGCACCGGCGTCGTCGTCGCGGTCTACGCGGCGCTCGTGATCGCGTGCGCGCTGCTGTACTGGATGATGCCGGGCGGTTTCCTGCCGACCGAGGATCAGGGGCAGCTGCAGGTGATGATCCAGTTGCCGGCCGGCGCGACGCAGGCGCGCACGCTCGGGGTCGTCGAGCGTGTCGAGGCGATCTTGCGCGCGGAGCCGGCGATCGCGAACGTGACGAGCGTGGTCGGCTGGAGTTTCGCGGGCAGCGGGCAGAACGTCGGGATGGCGTTCGTCGAGTTGAAGGACTGGGCACGGCGCGACGTCGACGCGATGACGTTGCGCGACCGGCTCAACGGGCGTTTCGGCGAGATTCTCGACGGCGACGTCGAGGCGTCGCTGCCGCCTTCGGTGCGCGGCATCGGGCATGCCGACGGCTTCACGTTCCGGCTCGAGGATCGCGGCGGGGTCGGGCTCGATGCGTTGAAGGAGGCTCGCGAGCAACTGTCCGAACACGCGAAGGCCGATCCGCTGCTGGCCGCCGTGCATTTCGAAGACCTGCCGGACGCGCCGCGCATCGAGCTCGACGTCGATCGCGCGAAGGCGTATGCGCTCGGCGTACCGTTCGAGCGGATCGCGGGGCTCCTGGGCGGCACGTTCGGCTCGAACTACATCAACGATTTTCCGGCGTCGGGCCGGATGCGGCGGGTGATCATCGAGGCCGAGCCGGGCGCCCGCGCGACCGACACGCAACTGATGGCGCTGACCGTGCCGAACCGCACCGGCGACATGGTGCCGCTGTCGGCGATCGCCGCGCCGCACTGGACGATCGGCCCGGTGATGCTGAACCGTTACAACGGCTATCCGTCGCTCGACATCAGCGGCCGGGCGGCGGCCGGCACGAGTTCGGGCGCGGCGATGGCGGAGATGGAGCGGCTCGCCGGCGCGCTGCCGGCCGGAATCGGCTTCGACTGGGTCGATGCGGCGCGCGAGGAGCGGGCCGCCGCGCGGCAGACGCCGCTGCTCGTCGGGCTGTCGGTGCTCGCGGTCTTCATGGCGCTCGCCGCGCTGTACGAAAGCTGGACGATTCCGCTGTCGGTGCTGACGATCGTGCCGCTCGGCGTGATCGGCGCGATTGCGGCGGCGCTCGCGCGCGGCATGCCGAACGACGTGTATTTCAAGGTCGGGATGATCACGGTGGTTGGGCTGGCGGCGAAGAACGCGATCCTGATCGTGCAGTACGCACGTGACCTGGCCGCGCGCGGCGTGCCGCTGCGGCAGGCGGTGATCGACGCGGCCGCCGCGCGGTTCAGGCCGATCGTGATGACGTCGATGGCGTTCCTGCTCGGCGTCGTGCCGCTCGTGCTGGCGACGGGCGCGGGCGCCGAAAGCCGGCGGTCGATCGGTACGGGCGCGTTTGGAGGCGTGTTGGCGGCGACGCTGTTCGGGCTCGTGTTTGCGCCGGTCGCGTTTCGTCTGGTGGTGTCCGCCGGCCAGCGCGGCCGGCAGGCTGTCGGGACGCCGCGCGACGCGCGGCGGGCGGAAACGATCGGGGATCTGGAGGTGGATTGAGGATGGGAAGCGGGTCGTTTTCGGTCGGGTCAGCGGTTGGATGGTGCCAATCCAGACGGAAATATCGTATTTGACATAATCATAATTATCGACAGTTTGGATTGTAGTGGCTAGATTGAAATGTCCGCTTTCGTGCCGCGTAAGCTGCCCGGCCGTGCGGCGGAACGGCTGGAATTGACGACACGACAGATTCGCCGGCTGGCCGCCCGGCTATGAGAACACGGACCTCGTGATCGATCGCGATCACACGCGGTTTTTTTGCTCGGCGAGACGAGCAAGTACGACGACCGCGAGATGGCCTTGTGCAGCAGCGCCTGCGCTTCGAAACGTTCCCCGTGAAGGAGGCGCCGAGTGCAACGGAAAACGAGACCCCCGATCCGCGCGCGCTTCGGCGTGCTGACCGGCAAGAACGGCCGCGGTGCGTCGACGACGCACGAAGTCGAAGTGGCGATGTTGTCGTTGAGCAGGTTCTCGTCGCGCGCGATCGGCGAGAAATTGTCGATCTCGTTCGAGACCGTGCGCGCGCATAAAAAGCATCGCTACGCAAAGCTCGGTGTCGGGTCGCAATCCGCGCTCCTTGCGTTGTTCGACGATCCGGCAAGAGCGGGTGAATCCGCATGATCCACCGCGTGTCGTGACGGCCCGGAAGCCTGCAAGCGCCCTCCTTCAAGCTCCCCAACGGGTATCCAGGTCGAGCCGCAGATCCGTCACGAATGCGCGCCCCGGCTGGCGTGACAGCGTGAAGCCGACGGAACGCGCAAGGCCTTTCATCGCACTGTTCTCGGTCAGCATCGTGCCGACCATCTGCCGCATGCCCGAGCGCCGCGCCAGCTCGATCAGGCTCGACAGCAGCACACGGCCGAGCCCTTGCCGCTGCCATACGTCGTCGATCACGATCGCGCATTCGACGACCTCGGTTGCTCCGTCGTCCGTCGCATAACGCGCAACGCCGATCAACCGCTCGCGGCCGCCGGCGCGGATCGTCGCAATCACCGCGCCTTCCCGCCGGCGATCGATGCGGGTCCATCGGATCAACTCGTCTTCGGTCGGCTTGCGCGCGGACATCAACCGCATGTAGCGGCTGCGGCTCGACAGACGGTCGACCAGCTCGCGTTCGATGTCGAGATCGCCGGGCTCGATCGCGCGCAGGAGGATCGGCGTTCCGTCCTTCGCGCCCCAGATGCGCCGAATGCCGAGCGCCGGCGCGTCCTGCCCGGCCGTGATGCAGGCCTTCCGTTCGGGCGCCATCGTATCCATCATGCCCTCCGCCTTTTCCCGCGGGTCGGGCGTGTCGCGACCGGATCGCCGCGTACCCTGCCCTGACCTTGTGCATCGATTATCGGAACGGACGCCCGCCCGATCGATGCCTGGCGGAAGACTTCACAGTTGGCCGCGCGGAAACAATGGGCCGGCAACGCGAAACCGGTGCGCCATGTGCCGGGTGTCATCGCCGTCACTGGCGCGGCAACTACCACTACTGCCAGTACCTCCGCTGTCCGTGCCCCCTTAACCTTGTCGGCATCGCTGGCGCGCCGTCGCAGGCCGCGCCGCTTCGACCGGAGACACGACAGATGCCATTTGACTGGACGCAGGAACAGCACGCGACGCTGGCGCGCTTTCGCGACATCGGCGCGGAGATCGCCGCGGCCGCGGCGCACGACGGCCGCGCGCCCGCCGGATTCGACGAAGCCGGCTGGGCGCGGCTCGGGCACGAAGGACTGTGGGACATGATCGTGCCAGAGACGTACGGCGGCGACGGTCACGGCTGGTGGCATTTTTCCGCGGCGCTCGAAGGGCTTGCATCGTCGATCCGCCGCCCGGCGCTGCTGCTGTCGGTGATCGCGCAGGCCGGCATGGTGCGCGCACTCGAGCGATACGGCACGGCGACGCAGCAGGACCGCTATTTCGGCGCGATCCTGCGCGGCGAACTGAGTGCGACCGCGATTGCCGAACCGGGCACCGGCACCGACGTGCGCAGCATCGCGACGACGCTCGCCGAGCACGGCGACGGCTACCGCCTGACCGGCAGCAAATTCAATATCGCGCACGCGCCGCTCGCGCGTTTCATCCTCGTCGTCACGCGCATCGAAACGCCGGGCCGGCGCAACACCGCGCTCGTGATCGTCGATCGCGACCAGCCGGGCATGACGGTGGCCGCGCCCGACCGCAAGCTCGGCCTCGACGACCTGCCCACCGGCGCGCTGCATTTCGACGATTGCCCGATCACGCGCGGCCAGCTGCTCGGCGAACCGGGCGCGGGGCTCGGCAACCTGATCGACATCATCTCGCTCGGCCGGCTCTACTACGGCCTCGTCGCCGCCCAGGTGACGGCGCCGTACCTGCGCGATGCGATCGGCTACTGCCGCGAACGACGCAGCTTCGACAGCACGATCGATGCACACCAGTACGTGCAGCGCCGCCTCGTCGACCTGCAGATCGGCATCGAGCGCGGCACGTGGCTCGCGCGCGGCGCACTCGCGCAGTTGCTGACGGATCACCCGCAGGCGCTGATGACCTGCTCGATCGCGAAGCTGGTCGGCGCGCAGGATCTCGTCGACAGCGCGCTCGGCCTCGTGCGGCTGTACGGCAGCCTCGGCTACCAGGCCGGGCCGGTGGCCGCGTTCGCGTCGGACGCGCTGGGCTTCATGAGCGTCGGCGGTACCGAGGAAATGCATCGCAAGAACATCTTCAACCAGATGATGCGCGCCGGCTGACGGCCCGCGCCATCGCCCCGCGTACCACGCGACCTACAGGAAACCACGCATGACACCGACGAACCGACGCCCTTCCCGCCTGCGCCGCTCCTGGCTCTTTCTCGCCGGCGCCGATCACGATGCGCTCGTTGACGGCACCGCGAGCGGTGCGGACGTGCTGATCCAGGAACTCGAAACCTTCACGCCGCCCGACCGGCGCCCGGCCGCGCGCGAACTGAGCGAGCGCGTGCTCGCGGGCTGGCGCGATGCCGGCGCGCTGGCGTCCGTGCGCGTGAACCCGCTCGACGCGGGCGGCATCGACGACCTGCGCGCCGCGATGCGCGGCCGTCCGGACATCGTGATGATGTCGTACGTCGCGACGCCCGAGCAGGTCGTCGCGCTCGACGCCGCCGTCACGCGCTTTGAACGCGAATACGACATCGCACCCGGTTCGACCGAGCTGGTGCCGAACGTCGAGACGACGCTCGGCCTCGTGAACACGATGGCGATCGCGCAGTCGAGCCCGCGCGTGTCGGCGGTGCTCGTCGCGACCGAGGACATGGTGGCCGACATGGGGGCCGAGCGCACGCGTGCGGGCCGCGAGCTCGACTACGTGCGCTCGCGTTTTCGCGTCGAATGCGCGGCCGTCGGCGTCACCGCGATCGATTGTCCGTACAGCTATGCCGACAACGAAGGCGCGGAACTCGACATGCGCGTGTCGCGCGGCCTCGGGTACCAGGCGAAAGCGATCGTCAACGCGCAGTTCGTGCCGGTCGTCAATCGCGTGCTGACGCCGACGGCCGACGAAGTCGCCCTCGCCCGCCGCGTGATCGACGCGTTCGACACCGCGCGGCGCGCGTCCGGCGGCCGGCGCGTGGCGGCCGCCGTCGTCGACGGTTTCCTCGCGGAAGTCCCCGACTATCTCGCCGCGCATCGGCTGATCGCCCGCGCGACGCAATTCGGCATCGCATGAGTGTCGCCATGGATACGATCGCAACGCGCCTGAAGGCGCTGAAAACCCTCGCGCATGCCGCGCCGCACGTACCGCCCGAAAACTGGGCGGACACGCCGCACGCGCAGTTCGAACGCTGGCTCGACGAAGCCGTGACCGCCGGCGCACTGGAGCCGCAGGTGATGACGCTGTCGACGGTCCACCCGGACGGACGGCCCGATGCACGCTCCGTCGTGCTGCTCAACGTCGACGCGCGCGGCTGGCATTTCGCGGCGAATGCGCGCAGCCCCAAGGGGCGCCAGCTCGCGAACCGGCCGTACGCGGCGATGACGTTCTACTGGCCCGCGATCGCGAGCCAGATCCGGCTGAGCGGCCCGGTCGAGCGGCTGCCGGCCGCCGAAGGCCGCGCCGATTTCGCGGGCCGCCCCGAACGATCGCGCGCGAGCATCCTGGCCGGACGGCAAAGCGAACGGCTCGACGATCCGGACGACCTGACGCGCGCGATCGACGCGCAGCTCGAGCGGCTGGCCGCCGATCCGGCGCTCGTGTCGGACGACTGGCACCTGTACACGCTGGCGCCCGACGAAGCCGAATTCTGGCGGGCCGACAGTGCGCGCCGCTTCGCGCGGCAGGCTTACCGGCGTGCCGGCCAGCATTGGGAGCGGTGCGCGCTATGGCCGTGAAGTCCGTCGAACCGCCGTCGCCGCCGCGCGACGGCCCGCATGACCGCCTGCAAGACGACACGCGGCTCGCGCACGCGGGCCGCGACAGCGCCGCATGGCACGGTTTCGTCAACCCGCCCGTCTACCATGCTTCGACCGTGCTCAGCCCGACGGTGTCGGATCTGCTGAACCGCACGCAGCCGTATATCTACGGCCGCCGCGGCACGCCGACGACGGATGCGCTCGAACGCGCGGTGACGAGCCTCGAAGGCGGCGCCGGTACGGTGCTGTGCCCGTCGGGCCTGTCCGCGTGCACGCTCGCGCTGCTGTCGTGCCTGAAGCCCGGCGATCACCTGCTGATGACCGCATCGGTCTACGGCCCGGTGCGTCATGCGTGCGAAGGCGTACTCGCGCGACTCGGCGTCGAGACGACGTGGTACGACGGCAGCACGCCGGTCGCGGCCGCGTTCCGGTCGAACACGCGTGCGCTGTACGTCGAGGTGCCCGGCTCCTACACGTTCGACATGCACGACGTCCCCGCACTCGTGCGGCTCGCCCATGCGCACGGCGCACGGGTCATCGCGGACAACAGCTGGGCCACGCCGCTCTTCTTGCAGCCGCATGCGCTCGGTATCGACCTGTCGATCCAGGCGGGCACCAAATATCTGGTCGGGCACTCGGACGCCATGCTCGGCACGGTGTCGGCCAACGAACGCGCATGGCCGGCGTTGAAGCAACTGCATGGCGATCTCGGCCTGTGCGCCGGCCCCGACGACGTGTATCTCGCGCTGCGCGGACTGCGCACGCTCGGCGTGCGGCTGCGGCAGCATCAGCGCAACGCGCTCGCGGTCGCGACCTGGCTCTCGACGCGCGCCGAGGTGCAGCGCGTGCTGTATCCGGCGCTGCCCGGCGACGACGGGCACGCACTGTGGCGACGCGATTTCCGTGGCGCGTCCGGGTTGTTCTCGGTCGTGCTGCAACCGGCGCTGCCGCACGCGATCGACGCGTTTCTCGACCACCTGGCGCTGTTCGGGCTCGGCTATTCGTGGGGCGGCTACGAGAGCCTCGCGCTCCCGTTCGAACTGGACGCGCACGGCCTCGCGCAACGCTGGCCGCCCGGCAGCCGCGGCGTGCGCCTGCACATCGGACTCGAGGATCCGGACGACCTGATCGCGGATCTTGCCGCCGGTCTCGACCGCTATGCGGCATGCGCGCGATCCGCTGCCCGCGAGGATGCCGCGCGATGCTGACCGTCTGGGGGCGCCGCACGTCGTTCAACGTGCAGAAGGTGCTGTGGCTCATCGGCGAGCTGGGCCTGCCGTATCGGCATATCGCGGCCGGCGGCGAACACGGCACGCTGCAGACGCCCGCGTTCGCGGCGCTGAATCCGACCTGCCGGATTCCGGTGATCGACTGGGACGGCGACGTCGTGTGGGAGTCGCACACGATCCTGCGCTATCTCGCCGCGCGCGTGCCGAACAATCCGTTCTGGTGCCGCGACACGTACGCGCGTTCGCGCGCGGAGCGCTGGATGGACTGGTCGCAGACCGCGCTCGAACCCGACGTGATGACCGGGCTGTTCTGGGCACTCGTGCGAACGCCGCCGGAGCGGCGCGACGACGCGATCGTGCTCGACAAGGCCGCGCGCAGCGCGACGCATTACCGGCTGCTCGACCGGCTGCTGTCGACCCAGCCGTTTCTCGGCGGTGCGACGCCGGGCCTGGCCGACATTCCGGCCGGCGCGACGCTGTTCCGCTACTTCTCGCTCGACGTCGAGCGGCCGCCGTTGCCGCACGTCGAGGCCTGGTACGCCCGCCTGTGCCGACGGCCTGCCTACCGCGAACAGGTGATGGTGTCGTTCGACGCGCTGCGCGGCCAGCCGGGCTGACCTTCTATCCGACCACACGACATGACGCACTCCGCACTTCGTCCGATCCTGATCGTACTGCATCGCGAACAGTCGAGCCCCGGCCGGATCGGGCGGCTGCTGGCCGCGCGCGGCCATCCGCTCGACATCCGCCGCCCGCCGCTCGGCGACCCGCTGCCGGCGACGCTTGCCGGGCATGCGGGCGCCGTGGTGTTCGGCGGCCCGATGAGCGCCAACGACGGCGATCGCTGGATCCGCGACGAGATCGACTGGATCGGCGTGCCGCTGCGCGAGTCGGCACCGTTTCTCGGCGTTTGCCTCGGCGCGCAGATGATGATCCGTCATCTGGGCGGCCGCGTGACGGCGCACCGCGACGGGCGCGCGGAAATCGGCTACTGGCCGATCGCCGCGACGCACGCCGGCCGGCGACTCGGTTCATGGCCGTCGCACGTGTACCAGTGGCATCGCGAGGGCTTCGAGCGCGTTGCCGGGCTCGAGATCCTCGCGACCGGCGAGCACTTCGAGAACCAGGCCGTGCGCCACGGGCAGCGCGCGTACGGCGTCCAGTTCCATCCGGAAGTCAGCTTTCCGATGATGCGGCGCTGGAGCACGGCCGCCGCGCACAAGCTGGCGGCGCCCGGCGCGCAGGATCTCGCGACGCAGGCGAGCGAAGGCCGGCGGCACGACCGCGCGACGGCTGCGTGGCTCAGCGCGTTTCTCGACCGCTGGCTCGACGATGCGCCGGCATCAGGTCGGCACCGTCACGTCGGAGATACTGATCAGCCCCCACTCGACCGCGCGCAGCACGGCTTCATGCCGACGTGACACGTTGAACTTGCGGCGGATGTTCATGAAGTGGAAATTGATGCACGACTCGGTCACGTTCAGGATGTGGCCGATTTCCCACGACGTCTTGCCGGCCGCATGCCAGCGCAGACACTCGACTTCCCGCCGGCTCAGCCGCGGCACGCTGTCGGGCGGTGCGTGGCACGGCGTGCCGGCGATCGCTTCGCACGCGACGTCGCGCAGCAGCGTCAGCGCCGCGAGGTGACGGTCGCAGCGCTCGCGCGTGGCGGCAAGATCGTCCGCGCTCGCGCACGACAGCATGCCGACCTCCCCTTTCGCGCCGCGCACGGGCAGCACGACGCCGCTGCGCATGCCGTACGCGGCCGCCGCTTCGTAGCACGGCCGCTGCCCGGGCTGCGCGAACAGCGCGTCGTCCCATACGAGCGGCAGTGCCGAACGGAAGCAATGCCGCAGCATCGGGTCGACGCGGTCGAACTGGCGCTGCCGGTACAGCGCCGTCCAGCCCGGCACGCCGCTGCTCCACTTGCGCGCGAGATCGAACGACGCGCCGGTAAATGGCAACACGATCAGCACGACCTTGTCGAATCCCATTCCGGCGGCCGCGTCGGTCATCCGCTGCCATGACGCGTCCGTGTCGCCGGGTACCAACCATTTCAGACAATCCAGTCCTTTCATACAAGCCACCCCGTTTATTAGTTGGAATCTGCAGTCAGGCGGACTTGCGCAACCGGTTCGAGGCGTTGCGCGCGAACGGGCCGCGCTAGAGCGCCTCGGTCAGACGTCGCCGACCCGCGTGCTTCGCGTCGTCGAGCGAAGCCGTCACGTCGAACGGAATCCCGAACGCCTTTTCGATGCCGGACGCGTTCGCGATGGCCGCTTCGCGCTCGGTCGGGTCCGGTTCGACCGACACGAGCGCGCGGCAGACCGCGGCAAGCGCGGCACGGTTCTGCTTGAGCCACATGCCGCGTTCCTTGCGGTCGTCGTGCGGCTCGTCCGGGCGGGCCGGCGGAAAGATCATGACAAACGGCTCGCCGTGCCGCATCAGCGCGTGCATGTCGTCGAGCCAGCGCTGCGCGTAGCCGCCGGATGCGATCGCGTCGTTGCGCACGACGACGAGCGGAAATTCCGTGACGTCGAACACGGCGAGCGTCGCCAGTTCGGGCGGCGTGTTTCCAGCGTGAGAGGTAGGCATCGGGTCAATCTCCATCGAATTGAACAGCATGGGTCGGAACGGGCCGCGCAGCGCCCGCTTCATCGTTTCGCGGCCGCGCCGGGGCCGAACGGCGGGCGGGCGAGCCACACCACCGCGATCACGGCGAGATACACGCAGCCGAGCGCGAACGACACGTCGTTGAACGAAATCTGGTACGCCTGCGCGTCGACCAGGTTGCCGAGCAGCGTCGCCGCGCGTTGCGGATCGCCGCCGCCGAGCCGCGCGACTTCGGCACGCACGGCCGGATCGAAACCGCTCAGGTGTTCGCTGAGCTGCGCGTGATGCAGGATGGCGCGCCGGTCCCACAGGAACGACGTGATCGACACCGCGAAGCTCGCGCCGAGCGTGCGCAGGAACGTCGACAGGCCGGAGCCCGCGGCGATTTCGTCCGGCTTCAGGTCGGACAGCAGGATGCTGTTGATCGGCATGATGAACAGCGCGAGGCCGAGGCCCTGCAGCAGCTGGATCAGCGCGATGTGCGTGAAGTCGATGTCGGGCACGAAGCCCGCGCGCAGGAACGACGACGTGCCGAGGATCGCGAACGCGCAGCACACGAGCACGCGCATGTTGAAGCGCGGCGCGTACTTGCCCATGAACGGCGTCATCAGCACGGGGATCACGCCCATCGGCGCGACCGCCAGCCCGGCCCAGAACGCCGTGTAGCCGAGCGTGCGCTGCAGCCACTGCGGCACGATCACGTTGACCGCGAAGAAGGCCGAGTACGCGAGCACGAGCGTCAGCGTGCCGGCCGCGAAGTTGCGATGCGCGAACAGCCGCAGGTTCACGATCGGATTCGGTTCGTTGAGCTCCCAGATCAGGAACAGCACGATCCCGAACGCGGCGACCACCGACATCACGACGATGAACGTCGAGTTGAACCAGTCGGCCTCGTTGCCCTTGTCGAGCACGATCTGCAGCGCGCCGACGCCGACGATGAGCGCGGCCAGCCCGACGTAGTCGACGCGCGCGGCGACCGTCGTCTCGACGCGCGCCCGCATCTGCGCGAACACGCACATCGCGGCGAACACGCCGATCGGCAGATTGATCAGGAACGCCCAGCGCCACGAGTAATGTTCCGTCACCCAGCCGCCGAACACGGGGCCCGCGATCGGCGCGACGACGGTGACCATCGCGATCATCGACAGCGCGAAGCCGCGCCGCTGCGGCGGGTAGATCGACAACATCAGCGCTTGCGTGGTCGGAATCATCGGCCCGGCCACGAGGCCCTGCAGCGCGCGGAACGCGACGAGCTGCGGCAGGTTCTGCGCGAGGCCGCACAAGAGCGACGCGAACGTAAACGCCAGCGTCGCCCATACGAACAGCCTCACCTGGCCGACGCGCTTGACGAGAAACCCGGTCAGCGGCAGCGCGATCGCATTGCTGACCGAGAACGTCGTGACGACCCAGGCGCTCTGCGTCGTGCTCACGCCGAAGTTGCCGGCGATGGTCGGCAGCGACACGTTTGCGACGGTGCCGTCGAGCACCTGCATGAAGACCGCGAGCGCGAGGCCGAACGTCGTCAGCGCGACGCTCGACGGACGAAAACCGGCATCGGCGGCGGGGATCGGGCCGCTCATTGCGCACGCTCCGTGCGTACCGCCGCCGGCAGGTTCGCGTGCACGACGTCGGCGATCAGGCTGTCGGCGCGCGCGAGTTCGTCGCGGTACACGTCGGTGCGGAACACCGGCGAACGCTGCTCGCGGCGCGACAGCATCGCGCCGCTGCGGTCGTGCTGGTCGACGCGCGCGTGCATCGACAGGCCGATGCGCAACGGATGCGCGTCGAGCTGCGCCGGATCCGTCAGTTCGATGCGCACCGGCAGCCGCTGGACGATCTTGATCCAGTTGCCGGTCGCGTTCTGCGCGGGCAGCAGCGAGAACGCGCTGCCGGTGCCGACGCCGAGGCTCTGCACGCGGCCCGTGTAGCGCACCGCGTCGCCGTACAGGTCGGCCGTCAGCTCGACCGGTTGCCCGATCCGCATGTGTTCGAGCTGCTTCTCGGTGAAGTTCGCGTCGACCCACAGCTCGCGCAGCGGCACGACCGCAAGCAACGGCACGCCGGGCGACACGCGCTGCCCGACCTGTACCGTGCGTTTCGCGACATAGCCGGTGACGGGCGCGACGATATCGGTGCGCGCGCGGGCGAGATACGCGGCGCGCAGCCGCGAGGCCGCGGCCTGGACATCGGGATGCGACGCGACCGCGGTATCGTCGACGAGCGCCTTGCTCGTCTGGTGCTGTTCGCTCAACGTGGCGAGCGCGCTTTGCGCGGCGGCATATGCGCTTTGCGCGGACGTCAGCGTGTCGAGCGCGTGCGCGAGCTCCTCGCGCGAGATCGCGCCGGAGCGGCCGAGGTCCTCGCGGCGCCG
Organism: Burkholderia sp. Tr-20355; assembly: GCF_017104685.1. NCBI lineage: Bacteria > Pseudomonadati > Pseudomonadota > Betaproteobacteria > Burkholderiales > Burkholderiaceae > Burkholderia > Burkholderia sp. Tr-20355. The sequence goes on from NZ_JAAGPK010000111.1 coordinate 26,577, forward strand.
GTAATCGGCCTTCGCCTTGTCGAGCGCGGTACGTCGCGCGTCGAGGTCGGCGCGTGCGCCGTCGATGCTGTTCGCGAGCCCGCGTTCATTGCTGTACAGGCCGCGCACCTTGCGGACCGTGGCCGCGAGATCGGCCTGCGCGGCCGCGAGCGCGATCTGCGCGTCGCTCGCGTCGAGACGGACGAGCGGCGTGCCGGCGCGCACGAGGTTGCCGTCGTCCGCGTCGATCGACACGACGGTGCCCGTTACCTGCGGCGTCAGCTCGACGACGTTGCCTTGCGCGTAGGCGTTGTCGGTGGCTTCGTACCAGCGGCCGACGAGCGCGTACCAGATGCCCCAGCCGACGATGCCGAACGCGAACACGCCGACGAGCGCGCGCACGAGGTGCTTGCGTCGCGCGGGCGGCGGCGTCGCCGGTGCGGCGCCGCCCGGCGACGGTTGCGCGCGGGCGTCCGGTGCGCCCGGCGCGCGCGGCGCACCGGTGTGGTCGGCCGCGGG
>NZ_JAAGPK010000112.1:0-26833 GCF_017104685.1 Burkholderia sp. Tr-20355
CGTTGCCGAGTCCGGGAAAATGGTTCTGCAGCACGGTGATGGCCGACAGCGCGACCATCGCGCCGATCATCAGCACGTCGCCGTGCGCGAAGTTGATGATGCCGAGAATGCCGTACACCATCGTGTAGCCCAACGCGATGATGGCGTAGACACTGCCGAGCACCAGCCCGTTGAGAACCTGCTGGACGAAAATATCCATTTAAAGCTCCTTGGCCCGTGCTGCCGGAGGACGTTGCGCCCCGCGGGTAAGCGAGGAATCGCGCCTTCTCGGCGACACTGCGGGTACTAGTCGATACCGGTAAGGGTGGATCGTCCCGGCGCGCGCCGCCCGGCCTGTACGGCCGGACCTGCCGCCGGGGCGGATACAAAAACGGCACCGCACTGTTCCGGTGCCGTCATGAGTCCCGTCGCTAAATCGTCACGACGTCGAGGACGGTGTTCGTGGCCTCCTTGAAGTCGTGGGGCAGCATGCCGAGACGGCCTTCGTCCGGTTTCCCGGCATCCGTGCCTTGGCCCGTCCGGCGCGACGCAAGCGCCGCCCCCGGACGGATCGGATTCCGCGCCGCGCCGCCCGTCAGGACATGGCGGCCGCCGCACCCGACATTCGTCAGGACTGGGTCGGAATCCATCGTACGAACCAGACCGCGCGCCATGACCGGATCGGTCGTGGCGGCACGCTGTTTCATCGAATTGAAATGAAGGGGGGCCGGTGACATCTGCGCGCTGCCCGCGGCGGCGCGAGCGGCCGGCATCCGTCGAGCGGCGCGACCGGTCACCGTCGCGCCGCGACCGGCGGCTTGCCGCGACACGACCGGCATGCCCGCTGCCGGAGCGTTCGTCACGCCAAGCGCGTTGATTTCGTCAATCGTCAAACGTGCCCCGTATTCCTTGTCGTTACCCAATTGCGCGATACGGCACGCCGATGGCGCCGCACGACCGGGTCCGGCGACGCACGCGCCGCTGGCCGGCGGCGCCGCGAACGCCGCAGCCTTCCTGCCCGCCCTGTCGCCGCTCTTTTTGCTGCATCCGGCAAGCATTGCAACCGGTGCGGCGGCGGACTCGGCGTAAGCCAACTTCACATGCATCGAATGGTCTCCCGCGCCTTGCCAAAACCCGATTTCAAAGCCATTCCGGCTTGAAAACGGGCGCATTGTAACTCCATTTATAGGACGCCAATAATCCTGATTCGATGGGGTTTTCCTGCATTGCAACCAATTTTGAGAGACGGCTGGAAACATCGGGAGCAACCGGGTTGCACCATGCTTGCGAATATTGGTTGCGATTATGATTTCGAGGCACCAAAAAAAAGCGCGCCGGGAGGCGCGCTTCGGTGTTCCGCGGGTGCAATGCGGCAATCAGGCGGCAGGCGGCAGGTTCAACCCGCGCGGCAGCGGAAACGACACGTTTTCCTCGATGCCGTCGAGCGCGCGGACATTGCGCACGCCGAGCTCGCGCAGCCGCGCGATCACGGCCTGGGCGAGCACTTCCGGCGCCGACGCGCCGGCCGTCACGCCGATACGGCGCTTGCCGGCGACCCATGCCGGATCGATCTGGTCGGGCGCATCGACCATGTACGCGGCCACGCCGCGCTTCTCGGCCACTTCGCGCAGGCGGCTCGAATTCGAGCTGTTGGGGCTCCCGACGACGATCACGACGTCGCACTGCGGCGCCATGAACTTCACCGCGTCCTGGCGGTTCTGCGTCGCATAGCAGATGTCCTGCTTCTTCGGCTCGCGGATCTTCGGATACTTCGCCTTCAGCGCGCCGATGATCTCCGCGGCATCGTCGACGGACAGCGTCGTCTGCGTGACGAGCGCGATGCGCTCGGGATCGGCGAGTTCGAGCTTCTGCACGTCCTCGACGCTCTCGACGAGATGCATGCCGCGCTCGACCTGCCCCATCGTGCCTTCGACTTCCGGGTGGCCCTTGTGCCCGATCATGACGATGTCGACGCCATCCTGGCGCATCTTCGCCACTTCGACGTGCACCTTCGTGACGAGCGGGCAGGTTGCGTCGTAAATGCGCAGCCCGCGCACGTCGGCCTCGTCGCGCACGGCCTTCGACACGCCGTGCGCACTGAAGATCACGGTGTTGCCGGCCGGCACTTCCTCGAGTTCCTCGACGAAGATCGCGCCTTTCTTCTTCAGATCCTCGACCACGTACTTGTTGTGGACGATTTCGTGACGGACGTAGATCGGCGCACCGTGCATCGCGATCGCACGCTCGACGATCTCGATCGCGCGGTCGACACCCGCGCAGAACCCGCGCGGCTGGGCCAGCAGGATTTCGGCATCGGCGGCAACGGTTTGCCCGGACAGCGTATCGGTGTTGCTCATGATTACAGGATTCCGATGATTTTCACTTCGAACGTGAGCGCCTGGCCCGCGAGCGGATGATTGAAGTCGAACAGCGCCGAGGTCTCGCCGACCTCCTTCAGCACCCCTGCGTACCGGCCGCCGTCCGGTGCGTTGAACTCGATCAGTTCGCCCGGCGTGAAATCGTCGCCGACCATCCCGTTCTCGCGCAACGTCGACAGCGTCACGCGCTGGAGCATGTCGGGATTGCGGGGACCGAACCCCTGTTCCGGGGCTAGCTGAAAAGTCGAGTGGTCGCCCACCCGGAGCCCGAGCAGAATCTGTTCGAGCGAGGGCGCCAGTTGCCCCGCGCCCAGCAGCAGCGTGGCCGGCTTGTCGGAGAAGGTGTTGACGATGTCGGCGCCGTCGGCCAGTGCCAGCCGGTAATGCAACGTGACGTGGGAACCGGGCTTCACTTCGGATAGATCGATGAGGCTCATGAATTACTCGTTCAGTCGGCGCCCGATACGGCCGAATGGCCCGGCGCAAAGTCAATATTGTAAGTCACCTGAGCGAGCAAGGCGGAAAGTGCGACGACGTCGCGCACACCACCCTGCCGCCAATGGAGTTCCAAGCATGCTGTCACCCTGCCTCGCCCTGCCGCCGGCCGAATGCCGGGACAATGCCGATGCACCGGCCGATCCGCCCGGCCGCGTCATCCCGATTCGCCGGCGCAAGCGCCGCCCGGCCGACTGGCGGCCCGAGCGACCGCGCGAGCGCTTGCTGGAGCGCGGGCCGGCCGCGCTGACCGACGACGAACTGATCGCGCTGCTGCTCGGCACGGGCAAGCCCGGGCACGATGTCTTCATCACCGCCCGCGCACTGGTCGATCGGTTCAGGACGTTGCGCGGGCTGCTCGAAGCGAGCACCGACGATTTCGAGGCGCACCCCGGCATCGGCCCCGCGCGTGCCGCGCGGCTGGCCGCGATCATCGAGATCGCCCGGCGCGTGCTGAACGAGAAGGCGCAGGTGCGCACGCCGATCGATTCGCCCCGCGCCGTCGAGGATTGCCTGCGGCTGAGGATCGGCACGTGTCCGCACGAGGTGTTCGTCGCGGTGTACCTCGACGCGCGCAACGGCCTGATCGACATGGAGGAAATCACGCGCGGCTCGCTCACGCGGATGGCCGTCTATCCGCGCGAGATCGTGCGACGCGCGATGGTGCACAACGCCGCGTCGCTGATCGTCGCGCACAACCATCCGTCGGGCGCCGTACAGCCCAGCGCGGAAGACCGTCGCCTCACCCGCGTGCTGAAAGATGCGCTCGAACTCGTCGACGTGCGGCTGCTCGACCACATCGTCGTCGGCACCGGCGACACTTTTTCGTTCGCACGCGCCGGTTGGCTGTAGACTGTGCCGCGGCAGCCCGCCCCGGGCGCCGCAACGACGAAGCGAAATTAGGTTTGATTTTTCTGAACTTTTTCTGCTAGAATCGTCGTCTGTCTTTTTTCCAACCAGTTCTAGCCATCGAAGGGCCTTGTCTGTAAGGGCTACGGCGTTCTGAGTGCAGCCATGGATCACGTGGCGGTGCGATGGAACCTTCACCGGCGATCGAACCCCGAATTTAGCGTATTAGGAGTGCTCTCATGGCACGCGTATGCCAAGTAACTGGGAAAGCGCCGATGAGCGGCAACAACGTTTCCCACGCCAACAACAAGACGAAGCGCCGCTTCCTGCCGAACCTGCAAAACCGCCGGTTCTGGGTAGAGAGCGAAAACCGCTGGGTGCGCCTGCGCGTTTCGAACGCCGGCCTGCGCCTGATCGACAAGAACGGCATCGATTCCGTGCTCGCTGACCTGCGCGCACGCGGCGAAGCCTAAGCCCAAGGAGCACAATCATGGCAAAAGGCGCACGCGACAAGATCAAGCTCGAGTCCACCGCTGGTACGGGTCACTTCTACACGACCACGAAGAACAAGCGCAACATGCCGGAAAAGATGGCGATCAAGAAGTTCGATCCCGTCGTCCGCAAGCATGTGGAATACAAAGAAACCAAGATCAAGTAATCTCCGGTTTCTGCCAGCCTGACGGCGACCGAAAAGCCCCGCTCCTGCGGGGCTTTTTGTTTTGCGCGCACGCTCCGGCCCGACGCGGTATGCTCTTCCCTTTCCGCGGCCACGGCTGCCGGAACGCACAAGATCAAAAGCGTAAACGATGGAGATGCAGCATGAAATTCGACGTGGCGATCGTCGGCAGTGGCCTGGCAGGGCTGTCGGTCGCACTCAACCTGGCCAGCACGCGACGTGTCGCGCTGATCGCGAAACGTTCGATGATGGAGGGGGCAAGCGATAACGCGCAAGGCGGTATCGCGGCGGTCCTCGACTCGGCGGACAGTATCGAGAACCACGTCGACGACACGCTGGTCGCCGGTGGCGGGCTGTGCGACGAAGGCGCGACGCGCTACATCGTCGAGCACGGCCGCGAAGCGATCGAATGGCTGATCTCGCAAGGCGTGCCGTTCACGAAGGACGACGCGGCCGAACTCGGTTTTCACCTGACGCGCGAAGGCGGCCACAGCCACCGCCGGATCATCCATGCGGCCGACGCGACCGGCCATGCGGTGCTCGCGACGCTATCCGAGCGCGCGCGCCAGCATCCGAACATCACGTTCTTCGAGAACCACCACGCGATCGACCTGATCACGTCGGACCGGCTCGGCCTGCCCGGCCGCCGCTGTCACGGCCTGTATGCGCTCGACGTCGACAACGACCGCACGATCACGATCGAGGCGCCGCACACCGTGCTCGCCACGGGCGGTGCCGGCAAGGTCTACCTGTACACGACGAACCCCGACACCGCGACCGGCGACGGCATCGCGATGGCGTGGCGCGCGGGCTGCCGCGTGTCGAACATGGAATTCATCCAGTTTCACCCGACCTGCCTGTTCCATCCGTATGCGAAGTCGTTCCTGATTTCGGAAGCCGTGCGCGGCGAAGGCGGCCTGCTGAAACTGCCCGACGGCACGCGCTTCATGCCCGCGCACGACCCGCGCGCCGAGCTCGCGCCGCGCGACATCGTCGCACGCGCGATCGACTTCGAGATCAAGAAGCGCGGGATCGACTGCGTGTATCTCGACATCAGCCATCAGCCGGAAGCGTTCCTGCGCGAACACTTCCCGACGATCCACGCGCGCTGCCTCGAATTCGGCATCGACATCGCGAAACAGCCGATTCCCGTCGTGCCGGCCGCGCACTACACGTGCGGCGGCGTCGTCACCGATCTCGCCGGACGCACCGATCTCGGGGGCCTGTATGCGGTCGGCGAGACGTCGTGCACCGGGTTGCACGGCGCGAACCGGCTCGCGAGCAACTCGCTGCTCGAATGTCTGGTGATCGGCCGTGCGGCCGCCGAAGCAATCGAGGCGGCCGGCTTCGACGCCGACACGCCGGCGACGCTGCCCGCATGGGACGAAAGCCGCGTGTCGGATGCCGACGAGGAAGTCGTCGTTGCGCACAACTGGGACGAACTGCGCCGCCTGATGTGGAACTACGTCGGCATCGTGCGCACCGACAAGCGCCTCGAACGCGCCAAGCACCGGCTGTCGCTGCTGCGCGACGAAATCCACGAGTACTACGCGAACTTCCGCGTGACGCGCGACCTGCTGGAACTGCGCAACCTCGTCGATGTGGCGACGCTGATCGTGAAGAGTGCGCAATCGCGCCGCGAAAGCCGCGGGCTGCACTACAGCCGCGACTGGCCGCATACGCTGCCGAAGGCATTGCCGAGCGTGCTCACGCCGCGCGCGCGCCGCTGAGCGTATGCCCTTCCCGGCTACGGCCGGGAGCGCCCAGGAAAAAAGCCGCTGGCGTTTGCGCGCCGGCGGCTTTTTTGTCTGACCCGACGACGTTCGGTCAGTCGACGATCCGCATCGAATAGTCGGTCGCGCGCACGTCCTTCGTCAGCGCGCCGATCGAGATGCGATCGACGCCCGTTTCCGCGAACGCACGCACCGTCTCGAAATTGACGCCGCCCGATACCTCGAGCACGGCCTTGCCGGCCGCGACACGCACGGCTTCCCGCATCATGTCGAGCGTGAAGTTGTCGAGCAGCACCGACTGCGCACGATGCGCGAGCGCCGTGTCAAGTTGCGCGAGCGTCTCGACCTCGATCTGCACGGGTACGCCCGACTCCAGCGCAAATGCCGCATCGAGCGCCTCGCCGACCCCGCCTGCCGCCGCGATGTGGTTCTCCTTGATCAGGATGCCGTCGTACAGCGCGAGGCGCTGGTTCTCGCCGCCGCCGACGCGCACCGCATACTTCTGCGCAAGCCGCAGGCCCGGCAGCGTCTTGCGCGTATCGAGGATCTTCGCGCGCGTGCCTTCGATGCGATCGACGTAGCGGCGCGTCGCGGTCGCGACGCCCGACAGCAGCTGCAGGAAATTCAGCCCGTTGCGCTCGGCCGTCAGCAGCGCGCGCGCCGGCCCGTCGAGTTCGCAGACGGTCGAATCGGGCGTCATGCGGTCGCCTTCGCGATAGCGCCATTGCACGGTGATCGACGGATCGATCCGGGCGATCACCGCCTCGAACCACGGCACGCCGCACAGCACGGCTTCCTCACGCACGATGATCCGCGCCCGGCGGCGCCCGCCGGCCGGCACGAGCCGCCCGGTCTGGTCGCCGGTGCCGACGTCTTCCGCGATCGCGTCGGCCACGTTGCGCGCGATCGCGTCGTCGAATGCCGCGCCGTATTGCTCACGAACGCTGTCGAACAGCGGGGATACGGCGTCGCTCATGCGGCCCCCACGTTCGCAAACAGCCCCTGGTCGCGCTGCAGGTCACCGCTCGCCTGCACGCGCTTCTTGTGCGCGGCCGCGAACTCGAGCATCCGGTCGATCGGCAAACGCGCACGCTCGCCGATCGCGGGATCGACGAAGATCTCGTTGTGGCCGCGTTCGAGCACGTCCGCAAGGTTCGCGAGGCCGTTCATCGCCATCCACGGGCAGTGCGCGCAGCTCTTGCAGGTCGCGCTGTTGCCGGCCGTCGGCGCGGCGATGAAGGTCTTGCCGGGCGCGGCGAGCTGCATCTTGTGCAGGATGCCGAGATCGGTCGCGACGATGAAGTGCGTCGCGTCGAACTTGACCGCCGCATCGATCAGTTGCGTGGTCGAGCCGACGACATCGGCCTGCGCGACGACGTTTTCCGGCGACTCGGGATGGACGAGCACCTTCGCGTCCGGATATTCGGCGCGCAGCAGGTCGAGCTCGATACCCTTGAACTCGTCGTGGACGAGGCACGAGCCTTGCCACAGCAGCATGTCCGCGCCGGTTTTCTTCTGGATATAGCTGCCGAGATGGCGGTCCGGCGCCCAGATGATCTTCTCGCCGCGCGCGTGCAGGTCGGCCACGATTTCGAGGCCGATCGACGACGTGACCATCCAGTCCGCGCGCGCCTTCACGGCCGCGCTGGTGTTCGCGTAGACGACGACGGTGCGGTCCGGATGCGCATCGCAGAACGCCGAGAATTCGTCGACCGGACAGCCGAGGTCGAGCGAACAGGTCGCGTCGAGATCGGGCATCAGGATCCGTTTGTTCGGGCTCAGGATCTTCGCGGTTTCGCCCATGAAGCGCACGCCGGCGACGACCAGCGTCTGCGCGTCGTGATCGCGGCCGAAGCGGGCCATTTCGAGCGAATCGGCAACGCAGCCGCCCGTTTCGTCGGCCAGCTCCTGCAGCTCGGCATCCACGTAGTAGTGGGCGACCAGCACGGCCTTTTCACGGGCGAGCAGCGTCTTGATGCGCGCCTTCAATGCAGCGCGCTCCTCGGCGGACGGCGCGTCGGGCACCTTGGCCCATGCCTGCCCCACGCCGCACACGGTCCCTGCCGCGACGGGCCGGTCGTACTCGACGGGTTTGATCGTCGATTGCATCTCCATATCTCCTGTCGATCCGAGTGAGCGCTTTGGCGCTCACTCGGATCCCATGCTTCGCGGTCGGCCGGAGTGGGGTGCTCGGCGCCTGCTCCGCTCCCCTGCTCGCCCGGGGCACCCGCTCGCCACCGCCCCAAGCTTCATACCAATCCGCCCTGCCGAACGCCCATCAAAACCGGCGGCCCAAATGAAAAAACCCCGCCAACGCGGGGTTTGTGACGTCCTGAGATTCTAATCGATTTCGAATCAGGCGTAGCGACGCAGGCGCGTCGCGAATTCCTGCAGCGCCTTGATGCCGCTTTGTTCCGCGCGATGGCACCAATCCTGCAATTGCGCGAGGAGCTGTTCGCGCGACGCGGTCGAACGATCCCAGATCGCGGCCAGGTCCTGGCGCAGCTGGAAGTACGTATGCAGCTTCTGGCTGTTCGCGAAGATTTCCGGCAGCAGCTTCTTCTGCGGCTCGTCGAGGCCGTCGGCGTCCTTGTGGAACCACTTGCGCGCACCGCGCATCAGCTGGTACTTCTCGCTCGAGCCGAGTTCCTTCAGGTGCGCGAGCTCCTGGCGGTACGCACGCTTCACGGCCTTGCCGTAGCGCGCCATCACTTCGTAGCGGTTCGACAGCACGGCCTGCAGCGTTTCCTGGTCGAGCACCGTCTTCGGCTTGTTCAGGCGCGGCGTCGGCGCAACCTTCTTCACCTTCGCGAGACCGAACGCCGACATGATGCGGATGTACATCCAGCCGATGTCGAACTCGTACCACTTGTTCGACAGCTTCGCCGACGTCGCGAACGTGTGGTGGTTGTTGTGCAGTTCTTCACCGCCGATCACGATGCCCCACGGGAACAGGTTCGTGCTCGCGTCGGCCGAGTTGAAGTTGCGATAGCCCCAGAAGTGACCGAAGCCGTTGACGACGCCAGCCGCCCAGAACGGGATCCAGACCATCTGCACGGCCCACACGGTCAGGCCGATCACGCCGAACAGCGCGACGTCGATCACCATCATCAGGCTGATGCCGAGAATCGGGTACTTCGAATAGACATTGCGCTCGACCCAGTCGTTCGGCGTGCCGTGGCTGAACTTGCGCATCGTCTCTTCGTTCTTCGCTTCCGCGCGATACAGTTCCGCGCCCTCGAGGAACACCTTCCAGATCCCGCGCGTCTGCGGGCTGTGCGGATCTTCCTCGGTCTCGCACTTCGCATGATGCTTGCGGTGAATCGCGGCCCACTGGCCCGTCAGCATGCCGGTCGTCATCCACAGCCACAGCCGGAAGAAGTGGCTCGCGATCGGATGCAGTTCCAGCGCACGATGCGCCTGGCAGCGGTGCAGATAGACCGTCACGCCGATGATCGTGACGTGCGTGACGGCGAGCGCGAACAGCGCGACCTGCCACCACGAAAAACGCAGGAGCCCGTGGGAAAGAAAATCGAGCAGGGAATTCAACAAGGCAGTTACCTGTGATGAGAGCGACGCCGGCTCGCGCAGGCGTCAGAAAAATGAAAGCATACCGCGTATAGACTTGGATTCTACTTCAACCGTTCCAAGTCTTTGTAAAAAATGAATATTTTCTTGCCCTGGCGCAACCGGAGCAGTCCACGGGCGGACTTGGACGGGCGTGCGATCCGGTTCCGGCCGCGGGGTCGAAGCATTTGACGGCCGGCGCGCGCTATGCAGCCGGTGCGCGCCCGTTCGCCGCGCCGTTCGCGGCCGCCGGATCGGGCCCGGCCGTCGTACCGGCGGCGGGAAAACCGTCCGGCAATCCGACCACGCGCACCTCGCGCTGCGGAAACGGAATCGAGATCCCGTGCTCGCTGAACAACCGCCAGATGTTGCGGTTCACGCTCGAACGCACGCCCGACGTGCCTTTCGCGGAATCCTCGATCCAGAAACCAAGCTCCAGGTCGATCCCGTCCGCACCGAAACTCACCAGATACGGCGTCGGCGCGGGCTCCGCCAGCACGCGCGGCACGTCCTTCGCCGCGTCGGCGAGCAGCGCGAGCGCGTGCTCGACGTCGCTCGTGTACGCGACCTGCACCGCGACCTTCGCATAACCGCGCGTCAGGTAAGACGACTGGTTCTGCACGACGTCGGTGATCAGCTTCTCGTTCGGGATCAGCGTCTCGTTACCGTCGAGGCCGCGCACGACCGTGTAGCGCGTGCGGATCTGCGTGACGACGCCCTGCAGCCCGCCGACGCTGATCGCGTCGCCGAGCCGCAGCGAGCGGTCGAGCAGGATGATGAAGCCCGACACGTAGTTGCTCGCGATCTTCTGCAGCCCGAAGCCGAGACCGACGCCCACCGCGCCGCCGAACACGCCGAGCACGGTCACGTCGATGCCGACCAGCGACAGCCCGATCAGGATCGCCGCGAACACGAGCAGCGCGCGGCCGACCCGCGACAGCACGACCTTCAGGTTCGCGTCGAGCGTGCTCGCGCGCGTGAGGCGATCCTCGAGCACCGAGCCGAGCCACATCGCGACCATCAGCGTCACGCACACCCACAGCGCGCCCGAGATCACCGACAGCAGCGTGAGATGCGCATTGGCGACGCGGAACTGCACGCTGTCGAGCCAGCCGAGCACGTCGCGCTGGATCCCGAGCACGGTCAGCACCATCGCGGCCCACACGACGGTCGACACCACCTTCTCGACGATCGACAGCCACGCATGCGTGTGGCCGTCGCGCGCGAACACGCGCCGCGCGAAGAAGAACAGCACGTAGATCAACCCGATGCCGAACAGCGGCACGAGCGCGAGCTGCAGCAGCGACGTCGACATGAACGGGTCGAACGCGAGTTGCGCGGCGCCGACGAAGACGCTGCCGAACAACGGGAACAACGCGCGCTTCAGGCTTTGCGCGCCCGCGCCGGGCGCACGTCCGGCCGCCCGGCGGCGCGCATCGATGCGGCCGTGCACGAAGCGCGCGGTCACCCACGCGAAGCACAGCGCGCCGACGAGAATCGCCGCCTGCCAGATCATCACCGGCTGGTGGAAGTCACGAATGACCGATTCCAGCCGGTGCGACAGCAGGCGGCTCTGCAGATTTTCCATCGTCCGTCCGGGCAGTCGTTACTGCGCGGCGCGCCGTTCGAGCACCGCGGCGAAGAAGCCGTCGGTCGCGTGACGATGCGGCCACAGCGACAGGTAGTCGCCCGTCTCCAGCTCGATGCGCTGGTCGGCCAGCACCTTCTGCGCCGGCACCAGCACGAACTCGGGATGATCGGCCAGGAACTGTTCGACGATGCGCTCGTTCTCGGCGTCGAGCACGCTGCAGGTCGCATAGACGAGCCGCCCGCCCTTCTTCACGAGACGCGCGGCGCTCGCGAGGATCGACGCCTGCTTCGGTGTCAGCTCGTCGATCGCCGTGCGCGACTGGCGCCACTTCAGGTCCGGATTGCGGCGCAGCGTGCCGAGGCCGCTGCACGGCGCGTCGACCAGCACGCGGTCGATCTTGCCGGCGAGCCGCTTGATCTTCGCGTCGTGCTCGCTGTCGATCAGCACCGGGTTCACGTTCGACAGCCCGCTGCGCGCGAGGCGCGGCTTCAGCTTCGCGAGGCGCTTCTCCGACACGTCGAACGCATAGAGCCGCCCGGTCGAGCGCATCATCGCGCCCAGCGCGAGCGTCTTGCCGCCCGCACCGGCGCAGAAGTCGACGACCATTTCGCCGCGGCGCGGCGCGACCAGCGAGCACAGCAGCTGGCTGCCTTCGTCCTGCACCTCGATCGCGCCTTCCTCGAACAGCTTCAGGCGCGTCAGCGCCGGCTTGCCGACCACCCGCACGCCGAACGGCGCGAACGGCGTCGCGCCCGCCTCGATGCCGCTCACGCGCAGCGCTTCGATCACCTGGTCGCGCGTCGCCTTCTGCGCGTTGGCACGCAAGTCGAGCGGCGCCGGGTAGTTCAGCGCGGCGGCGAGCTGCGCGAGCTCCTCGCCATCGAAACGGGCCGACAGCGCCTGATGGATCCAGTCGGGCAGGTTCGAGCGAATGCGCACCGGCAGGCTCGCCGGATCGATCTTCGACACGTGCTCGAGCCAGGCGGACTCGGTGTCGGACAGGAACGGCTTCAGCGCATTGCGGCCGACCGTCTGCATCAGGCCGAGCAGCGTCAGGCGCCGCGCCGGCGTACCCGTGCCGCTTTCGGCGAGGTGCGAAAACTCCATTTTCCGGCGCAGCACCGCGAACACGGCCTCGGCGATCACGCCGCGCTCGGCGTGCCCGAGCTTCGGGTGCGCGCGGAAGAACCGGCTCGTCGTCGCATCGGCGGGGCCGGCGAATTTCAGCACCTCGGCCAGCAAAGTCTCGGTCTGGCCAATCAGGAATCCGTGCAGCTTCATACGCCCTCGCTCGTTTCGGTATGCGGTTGATCCGCGAAAATCCAGCGCGCCTCTTCCGGCGCGACCACTGCACGGCCGTTCTCGAGGCGCAGACGCCCCTCGACGAACCAGCGCACCGCGCGCGGATACAGCACATGCTCGACGCTCAGCACGCGCCGCGCGAGCGCGGCCGCGTCGTCGCCGGCACGCACGGGCACCGCGCCCTGCGCGACGATCGCGCCGCTGTCGAGCTCGGGAATGACGAAATGCACGCTCGCGCCATGCAGCGCGACGCCCGCGTCGAGCGCCTGCTGATGCGTATGGATACCCTTGAAGCTCGGCAGCAGCGACGGATGGATGTTCAGCAGCCGGCCCTCGTATCGTCTGACGAATGCGGGCGTGAGGATGCGCATGAAGCCGGCGAGAACGACGAGATCGGGGGCGAAACGGTCGATCTCGGCGGCGAGCGCCGCGTCGAAGCTGTCGCGGCCGTCGAACGACCGGTGGTCGACCACCGCCGTCGCCACCCCGTGCGACGCGGCAAAAGCCAGGCCGGCCGCATCGGGCCGGTTGGCGATCACGGCGGCAATCTCGGCCGGCCAGCGTTCCTGCGCGCACGCGCGGACGATGGCCTCCATGTTGCTGCCGCGACCGGAAATCAGGATCACGAGTTTTTTCATCCGCGAATTTTACCATTCGCCCCCGCGTTTCCCGCCTTCTCGGCCGCCGGCCCGTCCGAACGTTTATAATCTTCTGCTTTGCGGCATCCCACCGCCCATTCCCCGACCGCTGCATCCGCTATCGTGAAAGTCTTCCGCGGCCTGCCCAACGCCGAGAGCCGTGCCCCGTGCGCGCTGACGATCGGCAACTTCGACGGTGTCCATCGCGGCCACCAGGCCCTGCTCGCGCGCGTGCGCGCGGCAGCGGACGCGCGCGGCCTGCCCGTGTGCGTGATGACGTTCGAGCCGCACCCGCGCGAATTCTTCAATCCGGCCGGCGCGCCGCCGCGCATCGCGATGCTGCGCGACAAGCTCGAGGCGCTGCGCGATCACGGTGTCGACCGCGTCGTCGTCGAGCACTTCAACCATACCTTCGCGAGCCAGTCGCCGCAGGCGTTCGTCGAACGCACGCTGGTGAACGGGCTGCACACGCGCTGGATGATGGTCGGCGACGATTTCTGCTACGGCGCGAAACGCGCGGGCACCTTCGACACGCTGAAGGCGGCCGGCGAGCAGTACGGCTTCGAGGTCGAGCAGATGGGCACGGTGGCCGGCAGCGACGGCACGCGCATTTCCAGCTCGGGCGTGCGCGCCGCGCTCGCGGCCGGCGATCTCGACGCGGCCGCGCAGGCGCTCGGCCACGGCTACGCGATCAGCGGCCACGTCGCGCACGGGCTGAAGCTCGGCCGCGACCTCGGTTTCCCGACGCTGAACCTGCCGATCGCGCACAAGCGGCCGGCGCTCGCGGGCATCTTCGTCGTGCAGGTGCACGGCCTCGGCCCCGACCCGCTGCCGGGCGTCGCGAGCCTGGGCCTGCGCCCGACCGTCGACGATTCCGGCCGCGTGCTGCTCGAAGTGCACCTGCTCGACTGGCATGGCGACGCGTACGGCAAGCTCATCCGCGTCGAATTCCTGAAGAAGCTGCGCGACGAAGCGAAATTCGACGACCTCGAGGCGCTGTCGCGCGCGATCGCCCTGGACGTCGCGAACGCGCGCGCGTACTTCATCGAACGCGACCGTGCGCCGGGCAGCCGCGCCACGGGCTTCTCGACGTCGGCAACCGACCGAATTAGCTGATCCGGACGGCGGCGCCCGGCGCCGCACCCTCGCGCCGCCCACTCGCGCGCATCCCCGATTCACGACGCCCGAGCGTCTCCCGATTTAGATAGCGATCCCATCATGAGCAACAAGAAAGCCGATTCGAAACCGCAGGCCAAGTATCCGGTCAACCTGCTCGACACGCCGTTCCCGATGCGCGGCGACCTGCCCAAGCGCGAGCCGCAGTGGGTCAAGGAATGGGAGGAGCGCGGCCTCTACGAGAAGATCCGCGCGGCCAGCAAGGGCCGGCCGAAGTTCATCCTGCACGACGGCCCGCCGTATGCGAACGGCGACATCCACCTCGGCCACGCGGTCAACAAGATCCTGAAGGACATCGTCGTCAAGTCGCGCAACATGGCCGGCTTCGACGCGCCGTACGTGCCGGGCTGGGATTGCCACGGCATGCCGATCGAAATCCAGATCGAGAAGCAGTTCGGCAAGTCGCTGCCGGCAGCCGAAGTGATGAGCAAGGCGCGTGCGTACGCGACCGAGCAGATCGAGAAGCAGAAGGTCGGCTTCAAGCGCCTCGGCGTGCTCGGCGACTGGGCGAACCCGTACAAGACGATGAACTTCGTGAACGAGGCGGAAGAGATCCGCGCGCTCGGCAAGATCATCGAGAAAGGCTACGTGTACCGCGGGCTGAAGCCGGTGAACTGGTGCTTCGACTGCGGCTCGGCGCTCGCCGAGGCGGAAGTCGAGTACAAGGACCGCACCGATCCGACGATCGACGTGATGTTCGCGTTCGCGGAACCGGAAAAGACCGCGCAGGCGTTCGGCCTGCCGGCACTGCCGCGCGCCGAGGGCGGCATCGTGATCTGGACCACCACGCCGTGGACGATCCCCGCCAACCAGGCGCTGAACCTCCACCCGGAAATCGTCTACGCGCTGGTCGACACCGAGCGCGGGCTGCTGATCATCGCGCAGGAGCGCGTCGAAGCCTGCATGGCCGACTTCAAGCTGACGGGCCGCGTCGTCGCGACCGCGCCGGGCGTGAAGCTCGCCAACCTGCGCTTCCACCACCCGCTCGCATCGGCCCACCCCGGCTACAAGCGTACGGCCCCCGTCTACCTCGGCGACTACGTGACGACCGACACGGGTACCGGCGTCGTGCACTCGTCGCCCGCGTACGGCATCGAGGACTTCATGTCGTGCAAGGCGCACGGGATGACCGATTCGGACTTCATCAACCCGGTGATGGGCGACGGCCGCTACATCGAATCGCTGCCGCTGTTCGGCGGCCTGTCGATCTGGGACGCGAACCCGAAGATCGTCGACGCGCTGAACGCGGCCGGCTCGCTGCTGCGCAGCGAGAAGTACACGCACAGCTACATGCACTGCTGGCGCCACAAGACGCCGATCATCTACCGCGCCACGTCGCAGTGGTTCGCCGGCATGGACGTCACCCCGCGCGACGGCGGCAAGACGCTGCGTGAAACGGCGCTCGAAGGCGTCGACGCAACCGCGTTCTACCCGTCGTGGGGCAAGCAGCGCCTGTTCAGCATGATCGCGAACCGTCCCGACTGGACGCTGTCGCGCCAGCGCCAGTGGGGCGTGCCGATGGCGTTCTTCGTGCACAAGGAAACCGGCGAGCTGCATCCGCGCACGCTGGAGCTGCTCGAGGAAGTCGCGAAGCGCGTCGAGCAGTCGGGCATCGAGGCGTGGCAGTCGCTCGACCCGCGCGAGCTGATCGGCGACGATGCGAACCTGTACGAAAAGAACCGCGACACGCTCGACGTGTGGTTCGACTCGGGCACGACGCACTGGCACGTGCTGCGCGGCTCGCACAAGGATCAGCTGCAATTCCCGGCCGACCTGTACCTCGAAGGCTCGGACCAGCATCGCGGCTGGTTCCACTCGTCGCTGCTGACCGCGTCGATGATCGACGGCCGCGCGCCGTACAAGGGCCTGCTCACGCACGGTTTCACGGTCGACGGCGAAGGCCGCAAGATGAGCAAGTCGCTCGGCAACGGGATCGACCCGCATGAAGTCGCGAACCGCCTCGGCGCGGAAATCATCCGTCTGTGGATCGCGTCGACCGACTACTCGGGCGAACTCGCGATCTCCGAGGAAATCCTGAAGCGCGTGACCGAAGGTTATCGCCGCATCCGCAACACGCTGCGCTTCCTGCTCGCGAACCTGTCGGACTTCGACTTCGCGCAGCACGCGGTGCCGGTCGACGAATGGCTCGAGATCGACCGCTATGCGGTCGCGTTCTCGCAGCAGTTGCAGACGGAGCTGCTCGGCCACTACGAGAAGTACGAATTCCATCCGGTCGTCGCCAAGCTGCAGACGTACTGCTCGGAAGATCTCGGCGGCTTCTACCTCGACGTGCTGAAGGACCGCCTGTACACGAGCGCGGCCGACTCGCGCGCGCGCCGCTCGGCACAAACGGCGCTGTACCACCTGACGCACGGCCTGCTGCGCGTGCTCGCGCCGTTCCTGTCGTTCACGGCGGAAGAAGCGTGGAAGGTGTTCCAGCCGGCCAGCGACACGATCTTCACGGAAACCTACTATGCGTATCCGGACGTCGCCGGCTCGGCCGCGCTGATCGAGAAGTGGGCGCTGCTGCGCGAGGTGCGCGGCAACGTGACGAAGGCACTCGAGGAAGCGCGCACCGCGAACCGCATCGGCTCGTCGCTGCAGGCCGAAGTCGCCGTGCACGCGAGCGGCGCGCGTTACGACGCGCTCACGAGCCTCGGCGACGACCTGAAGTTCGTGCTGATCACGTCGGCCGCGACGGTCGTCAAGGTCGACGACGAAGCGCAGGAAAGCGTCGACGTGGCCGCCTCGAAGTACCAGAAGTGCGAACGCTGCTGGCACTACCGCGAAGATGTCGGCGCGCACGCCGATCATCCGACGCTGTGCGGCCGCTGCTTCTCCAACCTGTTCGAAAACGGCGAAATCCGGAGCGCTGCTTGAATATGGCGAAAACCCTGTCGAAACCGGCCAGCGGCGCGCTTGCGCCCTGGCTCGGCATTTCGCTGATCGTGATCCTGTTCGACCAGCTGTCGAAGATCGCGATCCTGAAAACGTTCGCGTACGGCGCGCAGCACGCGCTGACGTCATTCTTCAACCTCGTGCTGGTGTACAACCGCGGCGCCGCGTTCGGCTTCCTGTCGACCGCCGGCGGCTGGCAGCGCTGGGCGTTCACCGCGCTCGGCATCGGCGCGACGCTCGTGATCTGCTTCCTGCTGAAACGCCACGGCCAGCAGCGGCTGTTCAGCCTGTCGCTCGCGCTGATCCTCGGCGGCGCGCTCGGCAACGTGATCGACCGGCTCGTCTACGGCCACGTGATCGACTTCCTCGATTTCCACCTCGGCGCCTGGCACTTCCCGGCGTTCAACCTCGCCGATTCCGCGATCACGGTCGGCGCGGTGCTGCTGATCTACGACGAGCTGCGTCGCGTGCGCGGCTCGCGCTAAACGCGCATACTCGGCGTCGACGGCCGGCTTCGCGCCGGCCGTTCCGTTTGACCCTTGGAGGCCTGAGTTGGCACACGCAGAACTCGCAGGAAAACACCTCGTTCTCGGCCTGACGGGCGGCATCGCCTGCTACAAGATCGCCGAGCTCACGCGGCTGCTCGTGAAGGCCGGCGCGACCGTGCAGGTCGCGATGACCGAAGCGGCCACCCAGTTCATCACGCCCGTCACGATGCAGGCGCTGTCGGGCCGGCCCGTCTACACGAGCCAGTGGGATGCGCGCGTCGACAACAACATGGCGCACATCGACCTGTCGCGCGAGGCCGACGCGATCGTGATCGCGCCAGCATCGACGGACTTCCTCGCGAAGCTCGCGCACGGGTTTGCCGATGACCTCCTGTCGACGCTGTGCGTCGCACGCGACTGTCCGCTGCTCGTCGTCCCCGCGATGAACCGCCAGATGTGGCAGAACCCCGCCACGCAGCGCAACGCCGCGCAACTGCGCGCGGACGGCGTGTCGGTGCTCGGCCCGGATTCGGGTGCGCAGGCATGCGGGGAAGTCGGCGACGGCCGCATGCTCGAGCCCGAGGCGATCTATGAAGCCATCGTCGCGCACTTCGCGCCGAAGGTGCTCGCGCACCGGCGCGTGCTGATCACGGCCGGGCCGACGTTCGAACCGCTCGATCCCGTGCGTGGCCTGACGAACCGCTCGAGCGGCAAGATGGGCTTCGCGCTCGCACGCGCCGCGCAGCAGGCCGGCGCCGACGTGCATCTCGTCGCGGGGCCGGTCGCGCTCGACACGCCGTGGGGCGTGTACCGCCAGGACGTGCAGACCGCGCAGCAGATGTACGACGCGGTGATGCATGCGGTCGCCGATGCCGACATCTTCATCGCGGTGGCCGCGGTGGCCGACTGGCGCGTCGATCAGCCGGCCGAGCACAAGATGAAGAAGACGGCCGACCGCAAGATGCCGGCGCTCGCGTTCGTCGAGAACCCCGACATCCTCGCGTCGGTCGCGGCGCTGCCCCATCCGCCGTTCTGCGTCGGTTTCGCGGCCGAAAGCGGCGACCTCGACGTGCACGGCGACGAAAAGCGCAAGCGCAAGAACGTGCCGCTGCTCGTCGGCAATCTCGGCCCGCTGACGTTCGGCCGCGACGACAACGAAGTCGTGCTGTTCGAAGCGGCCGGCCTCACGCGCCTGCCGCGCGCCCCGAAGGACGAACTCGCGCATGCGCTCGTCGCGGAAATCGCGAAGCGCCTGCCCGACAACCGCCTGATCTGATCACCCGCGCGGCGGCGCTGGCCGCCGCGCCCTTCCCGACCGATTCGACGACCGCATGAAACTCGACCTGAAGATTCTCGACGCGCGCATGCGCGACTACCTGCCCGCCTACGCGACCACCGGCAGCGCGGGCCTCGACCTGCGCGCGTGCCTCGACGCCCCGGTCACGCTGCGTCCGGGCGAAACGACGCTCGTCCCGACGGGCCTCGCGATCCACCTCGCCGATCCCGGCTATGCGGCGCTGATCCTGCCGCGCTCGGGCCTCGGCCACAAACACGGGATCGTGCTCGGCAACCTGGTCGGCCTGATCGACTCCGACTACCAGGGCCAGTTGATGGTCTCGACGTGGAACCGCGGCCAGACCGAGTTCGTGCTGAACCCGTTCGAACGGCTCGCGCAGCTCGTGATCGTGCCGGTCGTGCAGGCGCAGTTCAACATCGTCGACGATTTCGCCGAGAGCGATCGCGGCGAAGGCGGCTTCGGCAGCACCGGCCGCCACTGATCGGCATCACACGAAAAAGGGGCCGCGCGGCCCCTTTTTCTTTTCCGTTCATCGTCACTCGCCGGCCGGCTGCGCGATCCGCGCGGGCACCGGTTCGCGCCGCCGCGCCTGCGCGATGCTCGCATAGATCACCATCGCGACCAGCACGCCGAGCAACACGGCCGACGAGCCGACCGTCCCGAGCGCGAGGCCGCCCTTCGCGACCGGCTTCGTCAGCAGGTCGCCGACCGTCGCGCCGAACGGACGCGTGAGCACGAACGCGGCCCAGAACAGCAGCACGCCGGAGATCCGCGTGAAGTAGTGCGCGAGCACGATCACCGCCAGCAGCCCGCCGATCAGCAGCGCGCCGCCGCCGAAGCCGAGCCCCGAGCTGTCCGCGAGGAAATCGCCGAGCGCGGTGCCGAGCGTGTTCGAGAACAGGATCGCGATCCAGTACAGCAGTTCGACCTTGCGCGTGCGGATCAGGTCGACCGACAGCGATTCGCCGCTCAGGCGCCAGACCGCGAAGATCGCCAGCAGGATCGCGACGAGGATCGACGAACCGGCTGCGTAGCCGAGGCCGAGCGTGCGGTCCATGAAGTCGGACATCGTCGTGCCGGCCGTGCTCGTCGCGACGATCACGGCCCAGTAGACCGCCGGGCGATAGCGCGTCGTCCGGAGCTGGGCGCCCAGCGTCACGAGAAAGAAACCGAACAGCAGGATCGAGCTCACCGCGTAGCCGACGTTCAGCGTCATCGACAGCAGGTCGCCGCCGGTTTCGCCGAGCGTCGTCGCGCAGATCTTCATGATCCAGAACGCGAGCGTGATTTCGGGAAGTTTGTTCATTCGAACCCCATTTGCAGGAAGCGGCGAGCCGGCGCGTGCCGGCCCGCCTTGCGGACAGGATCGAATGTAGTCGCCGCCGGCTTAACGGAACCTTAGCGAACGTGAAGCCGGTGCACGAGTACGCCGGCGCCGTCAGCGCGCGTGTTCGTGCCGGTAATGCAGCGCGTACGCGAGCGTCAGCAGCACGGCGAACACGACGCCGACCACCATCGTCATCCGGAATTCGCGCGTGAACGCGGTGGTGAGCAGGATCGCCGCGACGAGCGCCGCGCCGAGCAGGCTGCCGAACGGGTGGCCCCACATCCGGAACGCGAGCACGGGGCCGCGATACCGCGCACGGAAGCGCAGGTGCGTGATGAAGATCATCAGCCACGTGAACAGCGCGCCGAACATCGCGATCGCCATCATCACCGTGAACGCGGTGTCGGGCGCGAGCGCGACCAGCACGGCCGCGACCGCGACGCCGCTGGTCGAGATCCACAGCGCCGCGCGCGGCACGCCGTTCGCGCCGAGCCGGCCGAACACCGCGGGCGCGAGCCGTGCGCGCGACAGGCTGAACATCATCCGCGTCGTCACGTAGAGCTGGCTGTTCATCGCCGACAGCGCCGCGACCAGCAGCACGAAGTTGATCACGCCGGCCGCGTACGGCACATGCGTCGCGGCCATCACCTTCACGAACGGGCTCTCGTCGGTACCGGCCGCCGTCCACGGCACGATCGCGAGCATCAGCGACAGCGTCAGCAGGTAGAACAGCACGAGCCGGAACACCGTCGAGCGGAACGCGCGCGTGACCGCGTGCTGCGGATCGCGCGCCTCGCCGGCTGCGATCGCGACGGCTTCGATGCTCATGTAGCTGAAGATCGCGACGATCACCGCGACCCAGGTGCCCCACGGCCCCTTCGGCATGAAGCCGCCGTGCGCGGTGTAGTTGGCGAAACCGATGCCCGATGCGGCCGGCGCCGACCAGACCAGATACGCGCCGAGCACGATGAACACGACGATCGCCGCGATCTTCAGCAGCGAGAACGCGTATTCGACCGTGCCGTACAGCGTGACGCTGGCGAGATTCACGGCGATCAGCAGCGCGGAGAAGCCGATCACCCAGTACCAGCCGGGTACGGCGGGGAACCAGTACTTCATGAACACGGCGATCGCGCTGATTTCGGTACCGATCGCGAATACGACCGCGAACCAGTACGCATAGCGCACCAGAAAGCCCGCGAGCGGGCCGACGTAGTGCTCGGCATACGCGCCGAACGAGCCGGCCGTCGGGTGCGCGACCGTCATTTCCGCGAGCGCGCCCATCAGCAGCAGCGCGATCAGCGCGCCGATCGCATAGGACACGAGCACGCTCGGGCCCGCGAGCCCGATCGCGAATCCGCTGCCGAGGAACAGCCCCGTGCCGATCGCGCCGCCGATCGCGATCATCGCCATCTGCCCCGACGTCAGCGCGTGGCGCAACCCTTGTTCGCGCGCGACGATATCGTCGAACGACCGTTGTTGTTGTGTCACTGCGTTACCACTCCCCTGCACCACCATCGCGCCGCCGGCGCCGGATAAAACGAAACGGCGCGGAGAACTTCCCGCGCCGTTCGCATGAACAACGAATTATCGCTTACTCGACTTCGACCGTCTCTTCGTTCGGCTTGTGCGGCGGATTCGCCAGCTTGTCGAACGACAACTGCACCTTGTCGTTTTCGTCGACGTCGACCGTCACGTGACCGCCGTTGAGGAGCTTGCCGAACAGCAGCTCGTCGGCCAGCGCGCGCCGGATCGTGTCCTGGATCAGCCGTTGCATCGGCCGCGCGCCCATCAGCGGGTCGAAGCCGTGCTTCGCGAGATGCTTGCGCAACGCGTCGGTGAAGAGCGCGTCGACCTTCTTCTCGTGCAGCTGTTCCTCGAGCTGGATCAGGAACTTGTCGACCACGCGCATGATGATTTCCTCATCGAGCGAGCGGAAGCTGATGATCGAATCCAGGCGGTTGCGGAACTCCGGCGTGAACAGGCGCTTGATGTCGGTCATCTCGTCGCCCGTTTCGCGGCGCGTCGTGAAGCCGATCGTCGCCTTCTGCATCGACTCGGCGCCCGCGTTCGTCGTCATGATGATGATGACGTTGCGGAAATCCGCCTTGCGGCCGTTGTTGTCCGTCAGCGTGCCGTGGTCCATCACCTGCAGCAGCACGTTGAAGATGTCCGGATGCGCCTTCTCGATTTCGTCGAGCAGCAGCACGCAATGCGGCTTCTTCGTGACGGCTTCGGTCAGCAGGCCACCCTGGTCGAACCCGACGTAACCCGGCGGCGCGCCGATCAGGCGGCTCACCGCGTGACGCTCCATGTATTCCGACATGTCGAAACGGATCAGCTCGATGCCGAGCGTGAACGCGAGCTGGCGCGCCACTTCGGTCTTGCCGACGCCCGTCGGGCCGGAGAACAGGAACGCGCCGATCGGCTTGTCCATCTTGCCGAGCCCCGCGCGCGCCATCTTGATCGAGGCCGCGAGCGCGTCGATCGCCGGATCCTGGCCGAACACGACGCTCTTCAGGTCGCGGTCGAGCGTCTGCAGCTTGCTGCGATCGTCCTGCGACACGCTTTGCGCCGGCACGCGTGCGATCTTCGAGATGATTTCCTCGATCTCGCTCTTGCCGATCGTCTTCTTCTGCTTCGACTTCGGCAGGATGCGCTGCGCGGCGCCGGCCTCGTCGATCACGTCGATCGCCTTGTCCGGCAGGTGACGATCGGTGATGAAGCGCGCCGACAGTTCGGCCGCGGCCGACAGGGCACCCGACGAATACTTGACGCCGTGATGCTCCTCGAAGCGCGATTTCAGCCCGCGCAGGATCGCGACCGTCTGCTCGACGCTCGGCTCCGTCACGTCGACCTTCTGGAAGCGCCGCGACAGCGCCGCATCCTTCTCGAAGATGCCGCGATACTCGGTGAACGTCGTCGCGCCGATGCACTTGAGCGTGCCCGACGACAACGCCGGCTTCAGCAGGTTCGACGCATCGAGCGTGCCGCCCGACGCGGCGCCCGCGCCGATCAGCGTATGGATTTCGTCGATGAACAGGATCGCGTGCGGGCGCTCCTTCAGTTCCTTCAGCACCGTCTTCAGACGCTGCTCGAAATCGCCGCGGTACTTGGTGCCCGCGAGCAGCGCGCCCATGTCGAGCGAGTACACCTGCGCGTTCGCGAGGATGTCCGGCACTTCGCCGCGCGTGATGCGATACGCGAGCCCTTCGGCGATCGCGGTCTTGCCCACGCCGGCTTCGCCGACGAGCAGCGGATTGTTCTTGCGGCGACGGCACAGCACCTGCACGACGCGCTCGACTTCGGGCTCGCGCCCGATCAGCGGATCGATGCGGCC
Organism: Burkholderia sp. Tr-20355; assembly: GCF_017104685.1. Taxonomy (NCBI): domain Bacteria; kingdom Pseudomonadati; phylum Pseudomonadota; class Betaproteobacteria; order Burkholderiales; family Burkholderiaceae; genus Burkholderia; species Burkholderia sp. Tr-20355. The sequence goes on from NZ_JAAGPK010000112.1 coordinate 23,735, forward strand.
GTCCTTCGCCATCTGGTTCAGGTTCTGCGTGAACTGCGCGAGCGGCGTTTCCTTCTGCGCGTTCGCGTCTTCGCTTTCCGCGTTCGCGTCGGTCGACTTCGCGGCTTCGCCGTTGTTCGTCTTCGCGATGCCGTGCGAAATGAAGTTCACCACGTCGAGGCGCGTGACGCCCTGCTGCTGCAGGTAGTACACGGCGTGCGAATCCTTCTCGCCGAAGATCGCGACCAGCACGTTCGCGCCGGTGACTTCCTTCTTGCCGTTCGACGTCGACTGGACGTGCATGATCGCGCGCTGGATCACCCGCTGGAAACCGAGCGTCGGCTGGGTATCGACATCGTCGGTACCCGGGACGGTCGGTGTGTTGTCGTGGATGAAATTGCGCAGGTTCTGACGCAAGTCCTCGATGTTTGCCGCGCACGCGCGCAACACCTCGGCTGCCGTCGGATTATCCAGCAGGGCCAGCAGCAGGTGCTCGACCGTGATGAACTCATGGCGCGCCTGGCGTGCTTCCATGAACGCCATGTGCAGGCTGACTTCCAATTCCTGGGCAATCATGCTTCCTCCATCACGCACTGCAGCGGATGCCCGGCCTGCCGCGCATGGGTAACGACTTGCTCAACCTTGGTCGACGCGATGTCCCGCGTATAGACCCCACATACCCCTCGCCCTTCGCGATGGACCTTCAGCATGATCTGCGTGGCCGTCTCGCGATCCTTCTTGAAATACTCCTGGACCACCATCACGACGAATTCCATCGGCGTGAAGTCGTCGTTCAGCAGCACCACCTTGTACATCGAAGGCGGCTTGAGCTTCTGCTGCTTGCGTTCCAGGACGGTACTGTCCTGCTTGTCCGGGATAATCGCCATACACCCATTCTAAACAACTCGGACAGGCCCGCAATCCTGCCATAACCCGACCGACCGGCCGGCGCCCTCCCCGGTATCCCGGAACACGCTATCGTCTTCGTGCCATACGAAAGCCGGCTGCGGTGCCGGCTTTCACGCGTGGCGCGGAACACGAACCGTCAGGGGGCAACTGCACCGGAGCGTCGTGTCCGCATCCAGTATCCCACAAGCCGGGACGACTCGAACGCGTGTCACTCGAGCCTGGTATATGAGCCGATTATGCGGCTTTTCAAGCCCCGGCGCTCGGCGGCATGCTGCAAAGCAAAGCCGGAAAAACCCTGAAAATGGGTTCTTTACAACGACCCTCTAAACGTCTAAAAATTCCTCTTGACACTCCAATAAAGAGCGCCAACAATCAAGCTGGCACTTTTTTCAATTCGCCGGTTGGCGAAATGAATGAGGCCGAGGTGAGCTTGTGAGGGGGGAACGGCTGCATTTTCCGGTCGTTTAGCTTTTCGAGCGTGCTCGTGGTAAGTAGCAGCGACTGTGTGACAGGGGAAGTAGGAAATGGCAACTGGTATCGTTAAATGGTTCAACGACGCGAAGGGCTTCGGTTTCATCACTCCCGACGAGGGCGGTGAGGATCTGTTTGCGCACTTCTCGGCTATCACCATGAATGGCTTCAAGACGCTGAAGGAAGGCCAGAAGGTGAGCTTTGATGTCGTCCAAGGGCCGAAGGGCAAGCAAGCGTCGAACATCCAGGCCGTATAAGGCATCGGATATCTGACGAAGAAACCCGGCGCATTGCGCCGGGTTTCTTTTTTTGGAGGCCGGCCATTCGATAATCGATTGGCCGGCCTTTTCGTTCAATCCCGATAATTGAACACACATTGTCTTGTCACACATGCAGATCGGATATCGATCCCGCACGTGAAACATATTCACGACTTCGTTACACGACCTTCAGCGTGCCCATCATGCCGAGATCCTCGTGTTCGAGAATGTGGCAATGAAACATGCGCTCTCCGGGCATGTCTTGCGTGACGAGAATCGACACGGTTTCACCGCTGCGCACGTTCACGGTATCGCGCCATGCGCGCAACGGTTCGGTCGTGCGCGCGCCGCCCGACGCGCGCTCGATCACCTGGAACTGCGTGCCGTGCAGGTGGAACGGGTGATCCATGTCGGTGCCGTTGCGGATCTCCCAGCGCTCGACGTCGCCGCGGCGGCTCGTCAGCGTTGCACGGTGCGCCGCATAGGTTTCGCCGTTGATCATGAAGCGCATGCCGGCCGGCCGGCCGTGCGCCGCGCCCTTCATCATCGCGTCCATGTCCATTTCCTCGCCGAACTCGACCGTCTTGCGCGCAACCGGTTCGCCCAGCGGCGGTACCGTGCGCAGCGTGGCCGGCAACGCGCGCGCGGCGGCGGGCGCGAACGCGACATCGGCCAGTGCCAGCGCCGGATCGGGCGGCAGGCTGCCGTGGCCGTCGTCGTGCGACATCGCCATCTTGCGGCGGTCGTATTCGGCCGCCTGCAGCACCGCGCGCGATGCGCGGTCGCCCGCGCGCACGAGCAGTTCCGCACGCTCGCCCGGCGCGATCAGCAACGACGTCACGCGGCGCGGCGCATCGAACAGCCCGCCGTCAGTACCCACGTGCTCGAACGCACGGCCGTCGTCGAACGCGACGCGCAGGTAGCGCGCGCTGCACGCGTTCCACACGCGCCAGCGCTCGTCGCCCGCGATGTCGATGCGCGGCCGGCGCGCGCCGTTGACCAGGACGAACTGACCTTCGCGGCCGTTCATCCAGTCCATCATGTCGTTCGGCGCAATCGTGCCGTCGCGCGCAAGCTTCAGGTCCGACACGAACAGGTTGCGCTCGGGCCAGCCGGCGAGCGGATCGTCCGCGGCGCGCACGATGAACGGGCCGGCCAGCCCGCGAAATACCTGCTCGGCCGTCATCATGTGCGGATGCGGGTGGTACCAGTAAGTGCCGGCGCTGCCCTTCGGTAGCGTGAAACGGTACACGCGCGACCCGCCGGGTGCGACGGGATCGGACGGATTGCCGTCCTGGTCGGGCGGCACGGGCAGGCCGTGCCAGTGGATCGTCGACGGCTGCGGCAGCCGGTTCACGAACTTGATTTCGACCGTGTCGCCCTCGCGCACGTCGATCAGCGGGCCGACGACGGGGCCTTGCGCGCCCGCGCCGAACTGCCAGAACGTGGTCGGCCGCGTGCCGGATCGGACGAGCGTCTG
>NZ_JAAGPK010000113.1:0-239 GCF_017104685.1 Burkholderia sp. Tr-20355
AGCAATAAAAAAAAAAAAAAAAAAAAAAAAACAGTCACTCGGATAACTAAATAAACATTAACAAAAACAAGAAATTCTCATATAAACACAGGACAAATGAAACAATGAACACTACATATATTACTGACAAGCAATGTGACTCAGTCACAGATGTCACGACACACACTTTGTGTCTTGTCATGTGTGACTGACTTACCCGACTACTGATGTACGTGCATACACACATATATCAGACGTCT
>NZ_JAAGPK010000114.1:0-26371 GCF_017104685.1 Burkholderia sp. Tr-20355
CCCGATCTCGTAATCAAGTTGTCACGACAGCTCGCGCGGTCGCTCCGCGCCTCTCCGATGCGGCTTTCCCCCGACTACGTCGCACTCGCGCGCGACGATCTTTGCGCCGGCGTTCCGCTCGGCTTCGATCTCTACGATGCCGACGGCGCCGCACTGCTGCCGGCCGGCACGACACTGCGCGATGCCGCGCAGCACGCTTTCCTGTTCGACCATTTCCGGCCCATGCGCCGTCGCGACGACGCCGACGCCGATCCGCGCGCGCAGGCCGCGATGCCGCCGGCCACGCGCATGGGACTGTCGGCGGGTGCCGCGATCGGCATCCGCCGCCGGGTCGGCACGACACGCGCGTTGCAGCGCTGCCGGCTGATCGGCGTCGCCGCATCGGGCGCGCTGTTCGTCGAGCCGCAGCCGGCGGCCGTGCTGGAATTCGCGCGCGGCGACGACATCGAGGCGGTCGCGATCGGCCGTGCCGCGGTGTCCCGTTTCGGTGCGACGATCGAGGCGGTGCAGGCGTCGGGGGCCGCGCCGTTCATGATCCTGTCGCCTCCCGGCTTCGTCGACCGGCTGCGCACGCGCGCGGAGCCGCGCGTGCCGGTGCGGATCGCGGCCTGCTGCGCGGGCGGAGCGGACCCTGCGGAAGGCATCGGGATGGTGCGCGACATCAGCCTGAACGGGCTGTCGATTGCCGTCGACCGGACGATCGCCGCAACCGGCGAGCCGTTGCGCGTGCTGCTCCCGTATGCCGCCGCCGACCGGGTCGAACTGCTGGCGCTCGACGGCACGGTGCGCGCCGTCCATGCCGATCCGGCGACGCCGGCGCTGACGCTGCATCACACGGCGTTCGGCGAACCCGCCGACGGCGACCGGGTCCGCCTGAAGGCGCTGCTGTTCGACCGGCTGATGGCGTCGGCGGATACCGATCGCCTGCGCTGACGGGCGGCCGGCGCACGGCGGATAGCGCATCGAGGTATTCGGTGCGCGAACGCCGATAATCATCTGATGAATCGGCTTATTCCCGCGAGATTGTACGGTTTCCGTCAACAGTGAATTTGCGATTTAAGTATTTACCCTGATAGCCGCGACTCCTAGACTTCTACTCATGCGCAACGACCCCGAGTCCGAAGCGCCTGACAAAACAATCCTGGAGGTAACGCATCATGAAATCGCTGATCAAGGCAGTTGCACTGGCCGCCCTCGTGGCCGCACCGGTCGTCTCGTTCGCCCAATCGAACCAGCAGCCGCTGACGCGCGCGCAAGTGCGCGCCGAGCTGGTCCAGCTCGAAAAGGCCGGCTACAACCCGAACGACTGGATGAACTACCCGGAAAACATCCAGGCCGCGCAAGCGAAGATCGCCGCAGCGCAAAACACCGGCGCGCAAGCCGACGCAACGGGCTACGGCGCGAATGCCGCCGCCACGTCGCAGTCGGGCCAGCGCGTGGTCGTGCCGGCCGCCTCCGATCGCTCGTCGGTGTACTTCGGCCACTAAGCCGGCAGGCGCCCGCGAGGGTGCCGGACTGGCCGCTTCCGCTGAACCCGCGCACGGTGTCCGCCGTGCGCGGGTTTTGCATTTGGGCGGCCGATCGGCATCACGACCCGGCGCCCGCATGGCGGGCACGGCTCGCGAGCACGGCGGCGACACCGCCGAGGATCGCGGCCGACGCGAGCGCGAGACGCCAGGTCGGCTGCTCCGACAAGAACAGCACGGCGCCGCACGCGGCGATCGGCGGCACCGACAACTGGACCGCCGCGGCGCGCATCGCGGTCAGGTGCCGCAGCGCGGCGTACCAGATCACGTAGCCGATGCCCGAAGTCAGCGCGCCGGACAGCACGGCGAGCGCGATGCCGGCCGGTGTCAGGTGAAGGCGGCCGGCGAGCGCGGCGCTCAACGCGAGTGCCAGCGGCGCGGCCCGCATGAAATTGCCGGCGGTCGCCGCGACCGGATCGGCGGTCCGACGGCCGCGTATCGAATAGATGCCCCATGCAATGCCGGCGACCGTCATCAGTGCGGCGCCGCCCGGCGTCGGCGCGGCGAGCCCCGGCGAGACCAGATACAGCAACCCGGCCAGCGCCGCGCCGAATCCGGCCCAGCCTGCGGGAGCAAACCGTTCGCCGGCGCGCCAGCCGGCCGCGAACATCGTCAGTTGCACCGCGCCGAACAGGATCAGCGCGCCGGTGGCGGCGCTGACGGTCAGGTACGCGAACGAGAAGCATGCGACATACGCGAACAGCATCGCCGCCGCAGGCCAGTCCGCCGGCTGGGCGGCCCGCCGCGCCCCCGCGCGTGCGACGAGCGCGAGCATCAGCGCGCCTGACACGAGGCGCACGGTGCCGAAGCTGGCCGCGTCGATCCGGCCGGCCTGCAGCGCAAGCCGGCACAGCAGCGAGTTCGATGCGAACGCAAGCATCGCGACCGACGTCAGCACGGCGGCGCGTGCGCCCGGCCGCACGTGCGACGCGAGTGCGGAGGCGGGCGGGCGCATCGCGGGCCTCACGCGTGACCGGCGACGATCAGCACGGCCGCGCCGAACAGCGCGGCACCGAGCGGCGCGGTGAGTTGCCGTCCCCACACGGCGTTCTTTTCGAGGGCCATCAGCGCGGCGAGCGACAGCATCCAGCCGAGACTGCCCGCACCGACGACGAACATCAGCAGCATCAGCGCCCAGCAGCAGCCGACGCAGAACAGGCCGTGACTGGCGCCCAGCGCGAACGCGTGCCGCAACGGCGAGCGTCCGCGCCAGTGGCCGATCACGAAACCGAGCGGCGTGCGGCAACGTTCGAGACAGCGCGCCTTCAATCCGCTGAACTGAAACGCGCCGGCCAGCGTAAGGACGGCCGCGCCGATCAGCCAGCCGCGCCACGCCAGCGCCGGCACGTGCGCGACGCCCGCCAGCAGCAGCGCGTGCAGGCCATGCGCGACGAGACCGAAGCCGCTCCATGCCGCGACGTAGCCGAGGCCGACGAGTGCGAGCAGCCGCGCGCGGTCGGGGCGCCCCGCCACGACGCGTGAGAACGTGTCGAACAGCGTCAGCGTCGTCGGCAGCATCATCGCGAGGATCATCAGCGTCCAGGCGGCCGCGTCGAACGCGGCCGGCAGCCACAGCGCGCCGCCCGGCAGCGCGCGGCACAGCGTGCTGAACGGCAACGACGACGCGTTCTCGCCGTGCTCGAGATAGCGCCCGTACGGGCTGCGCGTCCACGCCCACAGCGTGACCCACGCGAACCCGACGAGACTCGCGAGCACGAACGGAAACAGTCGCCGGTGCAGCCGCGCGGCCATGGTCGGTTACGTGCGGCCGCGATTCATGCGTCGAACTGGAACGTGCTCTGCAGCGCGTTGTGATTCTTCAGATCGACGTCGATGCCGATCGCCGCGTTCTTCGACCGGTAGACGGGCGCCTTGCCGACGAACACGGGGGCGCCGGGCACCGTCGAGAACACGGTATCGGCCAGCGTCGTCTGCGCGCCGCTCGGCCCGAGATACGGTTCGAGTTCCGCGTGGTAGTCGGTGCCGATCGACAGCGTGCCGCGAGCGCCGACGACATCGAACGTGATCGGCGCGCGTTCGACCGACACGACCTTGCCGATCAGTTTCGCGAGCTCGGCGATCGGGCCGCCGGCCTGGCCCGTATAGACCTTGAGGAGCGCCTGCTCCTGCGCGTCGGATGCGGTGTCGCTCACGTAGATCGCGGCCGTCCAGTTGCCTTGCAGGATGTTGCCCGGCACGCGGCACACCGCGGCGATCGTGTTGCCGCCGACGTCGACGCCGTCGACGGTGCCCTTGTCGACGTGCCACGCGACGATAGTGTCGCAGACACCGAAATCCGGATCCTCGCCGATCCAGCACGGGCAGAGTACGCGACAGTTGCAGACCTCGAGCAGACGGCCTTCCAGGTGATAGCTCATGATTTCCTCCAGGGGAGCGACGGCGCTTGCGCGTTGTGCTGGGCGGAGGAAACCGGCTGACGAAACGTCACGACCGCTCGGCGTCGCGAACGCGAAATGCGCTGAGGAATGCGGCGGAAGCGAAGACGGGATGGATGCGATAGCGCGGCCTGAAACGGCGTATCGATGTTCCAGTGTAGGCGTGCGGGGCCGATATGCAAGGCGCCGGCTGACAAGCGTCTGCGCGTGCGCTAGCATCGCGGACGGTGTCGCCGCGCGCCGAGGCGCGGCAGGGCAACCGGCCCGGCACCGGGTTCCGCATTTCAACGAACAACAAGGAGCATCCATGCGTGTCTTGACCGGTCTGTTGTGCTCGCTGGCGCTGCTGGCGAACGTCGCCCATGCACAGGCGAATTGTGCGGACGCGGCGGATCAGGCGGCGATGACGGCATGTGCCGATCGCGCATACAGGAAATCCGACGGCGAGCTGAACCGGACCTACCAGGCCGTCACCGCGCGCCTGCGCGATGCGCGGCCGCTCGCCGACAAGCTCGTGAACGCGCAGCGCGCGTGGATTGCCTACCGCGATGCCGAATGCGGTTTCTCCAGCGCGAACGCGGAGGGCGGCAGCGCGTATCCGATGGTCGTATCGACCTGCCTCGACGATCTGACGAAAGTGCGTACCGAAACGCTGAAGGGTTATCTGTCCTGCGAGGAAGGCGATCTCGCGTGCCCGGTGCCCGGCAAGTAAAGGGCAGGCGCGGGCCCGGCCGGGCCCGCGATACGCCGGCTAGACGTCGTCCGTCTCGTCGAGCAGCTTGTGCCGCATCGCGTACCGCACCAGCGCCGCTTCGTGCGGCATCTGCATCTTTTCCAGGATTCGCGTCTTGTAGGTGCTGACGGTCTTCGCGCTCACGCACAGCGCGTTCGCGATCTCGGTCAGCGTCTGGCCGGCGGCGATCCGCCGGAACACGTCGAATTCGCGATCGGACAGCCGCTGGTGCGGCAGCGTCTCGGCCGGCTCGTTCAGGCTCTGCGCGAACTGCTCGGCCATCGCGAGGCTCACGTAGACGCCGCCCGACGCCACCTTCGTGACCGCGCCGACCAGCTCGGCGCTCGCGCTTTCCTTCGTCAGATAACCCGACGCACCCGCACGGAACGCACGCACCGCGTATTGCTGCTCCGCGTGCATCGTCAGCACGAGCACGCGCAGCGCGGGTTTCTCGTCCTTGATCTGCTTGATCAGCTCGACGCCGTTGCGGCCCGGCATCGACAGGTCGAGCACGAGCACCTGCGCGGGCGTCGCGCGCACGAGCGCGATCGTCGACGGGCCGTCGCAAGCCTCGCCGGCCACCTCGAATCCGGTGGCGTTCTGGAGGATGTGCCGCAGACCGTCGCGTACGAGCGTATGGTCGTCGGCGATGAGCACCTTGATCATGTGATGAGCGTTTCCTGTTGAACGGTACTGAGCGGAAATGCGACGGTAATCGAGAAGCCGCGCGCGAGCGCGGTGTCGATCGTCACGGTGCCGCCGAGCATGTGTGCGCGTTCGCGAATCCCGATCAGGCCGAACGACTTGTCCTCGTGGGCCGGCGCGCCGTGGGCCGCGCCGCGGCCGTTGTCCGCGACGCGCAGCACGCAGAAGCCTTCCTCGATGTCGAGCCGCAGCGCGACGCGTGTCGCGTCCGCATGACGCGCGACGTTCGTCAGCGCTTCCTGGACGATGCGGAACAGCGTGGTCGCGCCCGCGCTGGTGAACGTGAGGCCGCCCGTTTCGATGTGGCGTTCGACATCGATTCCGTAGCGGTTCGTGAAATCGTTCGCGAGCCATTCGATCGCGGGCACGAGGCCGAGATCGTCGAGCATCACCGGGCGCAGGTCGGCCGCGATGCGCCGCACCGACGCGACCGTCGCGTCGATCAGCCGCCGCATGCCCTGCAGGTGCGTCTGCACGCCCGCGTCGGGCTGCGCGCGGCCGGGCATCCGCAATTGCTGCTCGACGACCGACAAGTCCATTTTCAGCGCGGTGAGCTGCTGGCCGAGGTCGTCGTGCAGTTCGCGTGCGATCCGCGTCTTTTCTTCTTCGCGCACGTTTTGCAGGTTCGCCGACAGCTCGCGCAATTCCTCGCGCGACTGCTTCAGCGCGTTCTCGGCGCGCAGCCGCTCGGTGATGTCGCGCAGCATCACGGTATAGAGCTTGCCCGACGCGTCGCGGATCTGCGAGATCGACGCCTCGATCGGGAATTCCTCGCCGTTCGCGCGCAGCCCGAACAGCACGCGCTGGCGGCCCATCTGCCGCTCGGAGACGCCCGTCACGCCGAACTGGTCGACGTGCTTCGCGTGCGCGGCGCGGAACCGCTCGGGGATGAAGCGCGACAGCGGCGCGCCGATCGCCTCCATCGCGGACACGCCGAACACCTGCTCGGCCATCGGATTGAAGATCACGACCGTCTGCTTCTCGTCGATCGTGATGATTGCTTCCATCGACGAACGGATGATGCCCATCATCCGCGCCTCGTTGAGGATGCCGCGGCTGCTCGCGCCGGCATCGGCGGCCGCGCCGGCGCGGCCGCGCAGCAGCGCATGGACGAGCGCCGCGAACGCGAACGACGCGATCAGCCCCGCGGCGAGCACGGTGCCGGCCGCGCGCTGCGCGCCGGTCGCGCTCGGGCGGCCGTCCGCGGAATAGGCGAGCGACAGCGCGGTGCCGCCGAAATTCAGCACGTCGGTGCGCCGCATCAGGTCGGGCGATGCCGACGCTTCGTCGGTCGTCGACTCGACGCTGGCGATCGCGCGCGGATCGCCGCCGGCCGTCATCCGCAGGTCGATTCCGCGTTCCGCGTCGAGCGCGCGCTCGACCAGGCGCCGCGGGCTCAGCGCCGCGAACAGCACCCCGTCGACGCCGGCTTCGCGCGTGCCGGACGGCGTGACGGCCGCATGCGGCGAGGTGGTCACGGGCAGGAACAGCGTCAGCGTGCGGGCGTCGCGGGAGGTATCGTCGTCGACCGGGTGGACGCCGAGCGCGATGTCGCCGCTCTGCAGCGCGCGTGTGAGCGGCGCCGCGTCGGATGCGCCGAAGCGGACGACCGGCGAGTTCGAGGCGGGCGCGCTGAGCGCCGCGGCCGCGAGCGGGCCGGCCGGCAACGGCTTCGCGCCGGCGAGGGCGCCGCGGGCGGCGGGCGTCAGCGGCGCATAGCCGATCTGCCGGACCGGCGAGCGGGCGCTGTCGAGATCGAGCGTCTCCGCGTACCGGCGCCATTGCTCGGGCGTCATGCCCGGGACGAGACCGAACGCGCCGCGCGCGCCTTCGAGCACGGCGACACCGGTCTGCAGCTCGTGGCGCAGCATCGCGCTCACGTGCGTCGTGCGGCGGTCGAAGCGCGCATGCACCGCGCCTTGCCACTGCTCGCGCACCAGCAGCGCGACGCACAGCGACAGCAGGGCGCCGGCGCACAGCGCAACGACGCCAGCCGCGAGCGGCTGGCGTAACATGGTCGGGAGGCGCGTGGGCCCTCGGGCGTCACGCGTCGGGGTTCCACTGGCGGTCATTCAATGGCCATGACTGTTGTTCGGGCTGCCCGGGGCACTCGGGCAGCGCAGCAAAACCGGGGAAAACTCGCACCGGTTGCGTGTAGCGTCTGTTTTCGAGATGAAATTGTGCGCGGTTTACGCATTTTTTGTAATAGGGTCACCTGAAATTGCGGCAGGCGGCGTGAAGCAGCGAGTCCGCCGGCCGCGCTTGACGCGCGTCAAGTGGCGCGTCGGCACGTGGGGCAGACTGTTCGGCAGGCCAGCCGGCACCGGGCCGGCTGGCGATAACGGGCCGCCGCGGCGCGATGCGCGACGCGTGCCCGGTCGGAGGGACGGACCATGTACAAGCGGATTTTCGTCGGGCTCGACGGCAGCCCGAGCGCGCGTCTCGCGCTGAACGAGGCGATCCGGATCGCGGCGGCGTCCGGCGGTGAAGTCACCTGCGCGTATGTCGTCGAGCACCGGCCTCAACTCGTCGACGTCGACGCGGGCTTCGCGGCCGAGCACGACGGCGATGCGGCCGCGACCGATGCCGTGACGCCGGTGCTCGACGACGCGAAAGCGGCGCTCGCGCAGCAGCGTGTGGCCGGCTCCGTGCGTGCGCTCGATGCGTACGGCGAGGATGTCGCCACCGTGCTGATGCGCACGGCGGCCGAAGCCGACGCGGACCTGATCGTGATGGGCACGAGCGGCCGGCACGGCCTGCGCCGGCTGCTGCTCGGCAGCGTCGCGGAATCGCTGCTGCGCGCGGCCGACCGGCCCGTGCTGCTGGTGCGGCACGACGAGCCCGGTACGCCGGCGGCGTAGCACGCGGTCCGGCGCAACTGCATGGGCTGCCGCGAACGGAACGCGGCAGCGCGCGTGCACCGGCAGTCTGTCCGCTGAAACGCACGACGTCCTTGGCGGCGCATCGCGCGCACCCGAATGTCCGCGATTGCACGCGCACGGTTGCATCCCGACATGCAGTTCTGGCAGCATCGACCGGAGTCCGCTCGTTCGCCGCGCGCATGGCCGCGGCGATCGACGCAGGGGTATCCGGCTGGAACCGGTCGCACGGGCGATGAACCGGGCCGGCCGCCGGATACCGGTTACCTACCTTACCGACGTCATCTGCCATGCCGATCTCCGCCCCCGACCTGATTCGCCAGTTCGACCTGCAGCCGCATCCCGAAGGCGGCTATTTCCGCGAAACCTACCGCGCGACCGATTCGGTCGTGCGGCCGGCCGACGGTGCGCCACGCGCCGCGTCGACCGCGATCTACTACCTGCTGTGCGACGGCGCGTATTCGTCGTGGCACCGGATCCGCTCCGACGAAGTCTGGCATTTCTACGCGGGCGACCCGATCGAAGTGTGGGTGCTCGACGCGCGCGACGGGCTGACGATTCATCGGCTCGGCAACCCGCTCACGCATCCGGGCACGGTGTTCCAGGCGGTCGTGCCGGCCGGGCGCTGGTTCGGCGCGCGCTGCGCGTCGCCCGAGCACGTCGCGCTCGTCGGCTGCACGGTGGCGCCCGGGTTCGAGTTTGCGGAATTCGAGCTGGCCGACGCGGCCGCGCTGGCGGCCGCGTTTCCCGATTACGCGGAACACGTCGCCCGGCTCGCGCCGCGCGCCGACGTGTGACCGTCACGGTTGTGCAACCATCGGCGCGAAGCCCGTGCCGACGGTGCGTGTTCCGCGCGAGCGCGGCCAAACCCGTTTAGAATGCCGGTGATGCACGCGGTCGGCTGCGGACGTGCCGCGGTGGCCGTTGCACTGCCGTACCGACGGCCCCCGTCGCGCGGCCCGCATGCTTTCCAGGAGCGCCGCCGTGTGGCACTTTCCCATCGCTATTCCATCGTCGCTCGGCCCGTGGGCCGTGTTCGCGAGCGTGTTGATCACGCAGCTCGGCGTGCCGGTGCCGGCCGTGCCGATGCTGATTCTCGGCGGGACGATGGCGGCGATGGGGCAGGCGTCCTGGGCCAGCATGTTCGCGGCGGCGATCGGCGCGACGATGCTGGCCGATTCGATGTGGTTCTTCATGGGCCGTACGCGCGGCCGGCGCCTGCTGAACGGCCTCGTGCGCTTCTCGCTGTCGCTCGACACGACGCTGCGCTTTGCCCGTAACGTATTCGAAAGATACGGTGCGCCGCTGCTGGTGCTGTCGAAATTCCTGCCCGGCCTCGGCCTCGTATCGGCACCGCTGCTCGGCACGACCGCGATCGGCGTCGGCGTGTTCCTGTTCTGGGATCTGGCCGGTGCATCGCTGTGGGCCGCGTTCTGGCTGGTCGGCGGCGCGGCCATTCACGACCAGATCGTCCAGTTCGTGCTGTGGGTGCGCGCGAGCGGCGGCACGATCCTCGATGCGTTCCTCGCCATCTTCATCACGTTCCTGCTGTACCGCTGGGTGCGCCGCGTGCAGTTCCGCCGCTATCTCGCGCAGGTGCGCATCTCGCCGCCGCAGCTCGTCGAGATGATGACGTCGGACGAGCCGCCGCTGATCTTCGACGCGCGGCCGAAGGCGATCCGCGAGCGCGAGCCGTACCGGATCGCCGGCGCGGTGCCGGTCGATCTCGATTCGCCGGACCTGCTCGACCCGGAAATGCTGAAACGGCCGATCGTCGTCTATTGCGTGTGTCCGAACGAGGCCACGGCCAAGCGTCTGATCGCGAAGATGCAGCGCAAGAAGATGATCCACAACATCCGGGCGCTGAAGGGCGGCCTCGATGCGTGGGAAAAGCATGGTTATCCGGTCGAGCCGCTGCCGGCCGATCTGGATTCGTCGCGGTACTTCGTGCGGCCGGATCACGGTGCGCTCGAAGGCGAATATACGGTGCGGGCGACGTTATCGAAATAATGCGCGTGCCGTGCGCGCGTATTCAAATCCGACCACCGATTTCACGCGCCGCGATTTTTACGAAAATCGGCTGGCGCGAAACCTCCGATCCTCCCTATAATCCCGCTTGCATATTGCGTGCGCATGATCGCGCACATTCGACGCGTGTCCGTTCACGCCGAAAGCGATTGATCCCGTCGTCGCCCGCCACGCGCACAGCCGCGTCAGACGGGCCACACGGGCGTATTCCGTGAAAGGCCCGATCCGTTTTCCGGATTGCTCCGGAGCATACGGATAATCCGCGGCGATTCCCATCGGATTGACGCAGTATCCGCGTCGTTTCTCATTCGGAAAATGACGGCGGAGATTATTTCGTTTTCGGTTGCCGAAATAGGCATGAATGGTCGCGCATTGACATCGACACAATGACGGCGGCCCGCTCGCGGCTGCCAGGAGACGGACTTGAAACAACCAGAAGACCAGTTGCACCGCGGGCTGGAGGAGCGGCACATCAACCTGATGGCGCTCGGCGCGACGATCGGCGTCGGCCTGTTCCTGGGCTCGGCCACCGCGATCCGCACGGCCGGCCCGGCCATTCTGCTGACCTATCTGCTGGGCGGCATCGCGATCTTCCTGATCATGCGCGCACTCGGCGAAATGGCGATCACCAATCCGGTCGCCGGCGCGTTCAGCCGTTACGCGCGCGACTACCTGGGACCGCTCGCCGGCTACCTGACCGGCTGGACCTACTGGTTCGTGTGGATCGTCACCTGCATGGCGGAAATCACGGCGGTCGGCGTCTACATGCACATGTGGTTCCCCGGCGTGCCGAACTGGATCTGGGCGCTCGCGGCGCTCATGGCGATGGGCTCGGTGAACTTCATCGCGGTCAAGCTGTACGGCGAATTCGAGTTCTGGTTCGCGCTGATCAAGATCGTCACGATCGTACTGATGATCATCGGCGGCGGGCTGATGATCGCGTTCGGCATCGGCAACGGCGGGGTCGCGACCGGCATCTCGAACCTGTGGTCGCACGGCGGCTTCATGCCGAACGGGATCAACGGCGTGATCGCCGCGCTGCCTATCGTGATGTTCGCGTATCTGGGCGTCGAGATGCTCGGCCTCACGGCCGGCGAAGCGCGCAACCCGGAAAAGTCGCTGACCAAAGCCGTCAACTCGGTGTTCTGGCGCGTGCTGATTTTCTACATCGGCGCGCTGTTCGTGATCATGTCGCTGTATCCGTGGGACCAGATCGGCACGCAGGGCAGCCCGTTCGTGATGACGTTCTCGCGGCTCGGCATTCCGGCGGCCGCCGGCATCATCAACTTCGTCGTGCTGACCGCGGCGCTGTCGTCGTGCAACAGCGGCCTGTTCAGCACCGCGCGGATGCTCTACAACCTCGCGCAGCAGGGGCAGGCGCCGGCCATGCTCGGCCGCGTGAACCGCAACGGCGTGCCGGTGTACGGCGTGATCGTGTCGGTCGCGCTGCTGCTGATCGGCGTGCTGCTCAACTATCTCGCGCCGCAACACGTGTTCACGTGGCTCACGTCGGTGTCGACGTTCGGCGCGATCTGGACGTGGTGCGTGATCCTGATCGCGCAGATGCGCTTTCGCCGCACGCTGTCGGCCGACAAGATCGCGCGCCTGCCGATCCGCGTGCCGTTCTATCCGCTCGGTTCATTCGTCGCGCTCGGTTTTCTCGTGCTGGTCGTCTTGCTGATGGCGTTGACGCCCGATACACGCGTCGCGCTCGTGATCGGGCCCGTGTGGATCGTGCTGCTCGGCATCGCGTATGCGCTGTTCTACGCGAACCGTCCGGCCGCCTCGATACCGACGAAGCCGTAAGCGCCGGGGCAGGGAGCCGCGCGATCGTTGATCGCGATCATGCACCGGCGGGCGGGACGACCTATGCTGAACGAATCGCTTGTCCGCGCTTCGCGTGGCTATCCGCCGATCCCCGCGACCGCGGCGTCCACCCGGCCGCCGCGCGCCGCTGCCGCGCGAGGCTCCCGTCGTCGTTCCGCGACGACGCGCACGCACGGAGGCCTTCGCCATGCAGCCTGCCCAGTCCATCCCGACGCTCGCGCGGATCGCGCTGGCCGTCGATCCCACGCCCGAATCGCTGTCCGCCGCACGCTACGTGCACACGCTGCTGCGTCCCGGCATGCGATTGCGCATCGTCTGCGTGATCGACAACCCGCGGCTCGTCCTGCCGGACATCCCGCGCATCGACGCGTTGCTGACCTCCGCGCGCGAGGAGATGATCGGCGAAGCGAACGCCATCAACGCGCGGATCGCGGCGCTGTTTGCCGACAGCGGCATCGAGGTCGAGCAGGCCGTCATCGATACATCGGTCACGGGCGGCACGGTCGCCGATGCGCTGGTGAACGACACGTCGGCGTGGCAGGCGGACGCGCTGGTGGTCGGTGCGAATCCGCACCACGGGCTGCTGCGGCTCGTCGAGGGCGCGATGTCGGACACGCTGTCGAAGCGTGCGCGCTGTGCGCTGCTGATCGTACCGGCTGCCTACGCCCGGCCGTCGGAGGGTGAGCTGCAACGGCTGATGTTCGCGGTCGACGGCAGCGAGCCGTCGCTGCACGCGGTGCGCGTCGGGCTCGGCTTCGCGGCACCGACGACGTTGTTGTACGCCGCCTACGTGATCGATCGCGCGATTCGTCTGACCGATATCGTGCCGGTGCGTGCGCTCGAGGATGCGTACCGTGCGGAGGGCGAGGAGGCGCTCGCGAAAGTCGCGCCGCTGTTTCATGCGACCGGGAATCCGACCAAGCGCGGCATCGTCGAAACGCGTCCGACCAGCGACGACGTGGCGCATGCACTGATGCGCGATGCCGTGCACTGGCGAGCGGAGCTGCTGGTGATCGGCACGCATGGCCGGCGCGGCATTGCCGCCTGGCTGATCGGCAGCGTCGCACGCCGTGTCGCGCATCTTGCCCAGGTGCCCGTGTTGCTCGTGCGGGGCGCCGCGTGAATGGCAAGAACGATGCGACATCTTGCACGAAGCCGATATCGATTGACCTGCATCAGAAACGGCATGCGCTTCGCGTGAGACAGTAATGGAACAACCGGCCGCGACGATGGTCTTTCGTGCATGGGCGACGACAGCCATGCCTGCATGACAAGCATCGAAATCGCCGATCCGGCCGGCCGCGCTCGACGGCGCGTTCAAATCGCCGCAACCATTTCCGGAGCCGCGCCATCGACTGCATGGCGTGTCATCCGACCGAGAACTCTCTGGCACGAGGGTAGGCAGCCCGCGGCTGCCTTGGAGGACGGACGGGGTGCACGCACCCCGTCCGCTTTCCGCCTGGCTGGCCCCGTCGGATCACTTTCCCCGCAGGTATTGTTTGCATGCGGCCGTTCAGAACGGCACGTATGGGCGCGCGATGTCGACGCCGATCGCGGCGAAGGTCGAGCCGGGCGCGGCGCCGCCGCATTCATGCGGCGGCAGCAGGCCCGGCGGAAGTGTCGCGGCGCGCAGCCATCGCACGGCCGCGTGCCGTGCATCGACTGCAGGCGTGTTCAGGTGGTCCGAAGAATCGAGCACAGGTCGTGCCGGCGGACGACGCCGCGTCGCACGTGCGAGCGCGGGTGCACGACGTGCATCGGCCCGCATGCGTTGCACGCGCGGCTGCGCAGCCGGTTCGCATGCGGCCAGCCGGGGCGAGCCTTGCGGCGCGGCTCCGATTCGTCCGGCGCGTCGCCCGCCTGTCGCGCGCCGAGCGCCGCGGCGAACCGCTGCAGCGCGAGGATCGACCCCGCGACGCTCTGGTACTTTTCGCGGCCGATCTGCCCGTCGAGCGTGACGAGCAGTCCGGCTTCGCGAGCGAGCGCGAGCAAGGTGTCGAGATCGTCGGACGGACGGTTGCCGGCCGATACGGTCCGGGCGGGCAGGGCGCGCGCGTTGCCCGACGCGCGCCGCTGGCCGTCCCGGCCCGGGAAGTTGCGATGTGCCATGGTTGGTCTCCTGCGCCAGGCCCCGCGTGCCTCGCTCGATGGCTGGCTGGGCGATGATCCGGCATGAACGCGTTGTTCATGGCATCAGTATCGTGTGGCGGCAGCAGGCTGCCAAGCGGCGCGCGCTGAAGTCGTTGTCAGGTATTGCGCGGCGCGTATCGGAATCCGCTGACACGCATCGCGGCCAATTGGCCGTTCGTCCGCCGGCCGTCGATCCGGCTCATTCGTTCCGACGAATGAACCGGGGGGCGGGCGTCGCTTGACTCAGGTTTTCTGCCGGTCTATGGTCTCCCGTGCATCTGCGTCGAGCGGGGGACCATCGCCCGCCGGTCGCCGGTGCCGCGCCCCGGGGTGGCGTGGCAGCACGTCCAGTCTCGTTCGCGGGCCGTTTGCGCCGCAAATCAAGCGCGGCCGGTTCGGGAACGGATCGGCACGGCGGCACGCAACGTGCCGTTGATCGCGCGCAAACACGCGCCGGCGCATCGCACGCCGCGCGGCCGACCCGTGTCTAAGCTTCCAGTACCGTCGTTTCTTTATTCCTCGACTGTCAGGAGTCTGTCGATGTCCAGGGACAATTTGCTCGATTCACTGAAGGAAATCGCCGAGCAGCGTGCGATCGGCGCGGATCAGTTGCGTGCGATGCTCGACGATGAGGTGCGTGTGTTGTCGTCCGGCGCACGCGTGCACGACTACATCCACGTGTTCGCGATCCGGAACCTGCGCGAACGGATGCGGCAGCGGGACGATTTCGACGCCGACACGCAGGCCCGCGCGGCGCCGGCGGAAGCCGATCCGCGCCCGAGCGTCCGCCTGTGACAGGCGATTGCCGCGGCTGACACGGACCGTCGCCGGCCGCGGCCGAATCGCGCTCGACCGCTTTCAAGCGGGGCCCGCCGCCTCGGTTTCGCAGCGCGCAACCTGACGATCCGCTGACAGCTGCCCACCTCTTTCGCCATCCATTTCATTGAATTGTCACAACGGCCTCAAGTAAGTGGCGCGATTGCCGTTTACCCGGTGAATTCGTCCACCGGGCGTTCGCGCTCCCTTACCGAGTCGTTGCCATGTTTTCGTCCATCCGCGCCCGCATCCTTGCCGCGTGCGTCGCCATTGTCGTATTCGCGCTCGTCGCCAGCACACTGATCAACTACTTCATCGCGCGCTCGTACAACGACGACGCGATCGACCGCAACCTGACCTCCGTCGCGAGCGGCCACGTGGTCGGGATCGCCGACTGGGTCGCGACCCGGAGCCGGATGATCGCGTCGCTGCAGGATGCGGCGCTCGCGCCCGATCCGCTGCCGGTGTTCAAGCAGATGGCCACGGCCGGCGGCTTCACGAACGTCTACGCTGGCTATGCCGACAAGGCGTTCCGCTTCTCCGACCCGACCGGCATCCCGCCCGACTACGATCCGACCGGCCGCCCGTGGTACAAGCAGGCCGCGCAAGCCGGCAAGCCGGTCGTCACGCCGCCTTACGTCGATGCCGGCACCGGCAACCTCGTCGTCACGTTCGCGGTGCCGATCCTGCGTGACGGCGCGCTGAAGGGCGTCGTTGCCGCGGACGTCGCGATGGACAGCGTGATCGCCAACGTGAAGTCGATCCGCCCGACGCCCGCGAGCTTCGGGATGCTGGTCGACAGCAGCGGCCACGTCGTCGCGCATCCGGACCCGAAGCTCACGCTGAAGCCGGTCGCCGACGTGTCGCCGGAACTCGGCGCGACGGGCGCGGCGACGATCGCGGCCGCGACGGCCCCCGTCGAGGTGAGCGTCGGCGGCGACGCGAAGCTGGTGCGTGCGCGCCCCGTGCCGGGCACCGACTGGTATGCGCTGGTGCTGCTCGACAAGGCTGAGGCGACGGCCGGCATGCGCTCGCTGCTGACCGCGTCGCTGATCACGCTGGTCGTGATCGTCGGCGTCGCGTCGCTGATCATCGGCGCGATCACCGCGACCGCGTTCCGCCGCCTGTC
The DNA here is from genome assembly GCF_017104685.1 of Burkholderia sp. Tr-20355. Classification (NCBI taxonomy): domain Bacteria; kingdom Pseudomonadati; phylum Pseudomonadota; class Betaproteobacteria; order Burkholderiales; family Burkholderiaceae; genus Burkholderia; species Burkholderia sp. Tr-20355. Next base: position 16,170 of record NZ_JAAGPK010000114.1, read on the forward strand.
GCAGGTCCGCCAGGCGATGGCCGCGATCGGCTCGGGTGCCGGCGACCTGACGCAGCGCCTGCCGGCCGAAGGCCGCGACGAAGTCGCCGACATCGCGCGGTCGTTCAACAGCTTCGTCGACAAGCTGAACGACGTGATGCGCGAGATCCGCGACGCAAGCGAATCGGTGCGCACGGCCGCGAACGAGATCGCGGCGGGCAACCAGGACCTGTCGTCGCGGACCGAATCGGCCGCGGCAAGCCTCGAGGAGACGGCTGCGTCGATGGAAGAGATCACCGCGACCGTCGGCCAGTCGGCGGCCGCCGCCGGCCAGGCCGACGAGCGCGCGGCGGCGGCCTCGCGGATCGCGTCGCACGGCGGCGTGGTCGTGTCGGACGTCGTCGCGACAATGGAGAAGATCGAGGAAGCGTCCGGCCGGATCGGCGACATCATCGGCGTGATCGACGGCATCGCGTTCCAGACCAACATCCTCGCATTGAACGCGGCCGTCGAAGCGGCGCGTGCGGGCGAGCAAGGCCGCGGCTTCGCGGTCGTCGCGCAGGAAGTGCGCAGCCTTGCGCAACGCAGCGCGCAGGCCGCGCGCGAAGTGAAGGTGCTGGTCGAATCGACGGTCGCGAGCGTGTCGGCCGGCTCCGGGCAGGTGCGCCAGGCCGGCGACACGATGCGCGAGATCGTGTCCAACGTGTCGAACGTGACGACCATCATCTCCGAGATCACGCATGCCGCGAACGAGCAGACGCGCGGCATCCAGGAAGTGAACCGCGCGGTCACGCAGCTCGATGAAATGGTCCAGCAGAACGCGGCGCTCGTCGAACAGTCGACCGCCGCGGCGACCGCGCTGCAGTCGCAGGCGAATGCGCTGGCGACGACGGTCGGGCGGTTCAAGGTCGCGTAACCGCGGCCGGAAAGCGCCGCCGTGTTCAGGAGCAGCCGCCGTCGCGCATCAGCGCGAGCCGGTTGTAGAGCGTTTTCAGGCTGATGCCGAGCGCCTTGGCCGCGCGCGGCTTGTTGCCGTCGAAGTGGCGCAGCGTGGCGGCGATGAAGCGTTGCTGCGCATGGTGCAGCGTCGCGCCGAGCGGCAGCGCCATCGCGCCCTCCGACGTGCGGTCGGGCGGCATCGGCTGCTTCGGCAGCGTCACGTCGATGCCGTCGTCCGACAGGATGTACGCACGCTCGATCGTGTTGTGCAGCTCGCGCACGTTGCCGGGCCACGAGTATGCGCGAAGTGCCGCGATCGCCGCGTCGGTCAGCCGCTTGTGCGAGCGGTGCCGCGCATTCAGCGTGTCGACGAATTCCTGCGCGATCGTCTCGACGTCGCCGTCGCGCTGGCGCAGCGGCGGTACGTACAGCGCGAACGCGGCGAGCCGGTAGAACAGGTCCTCGCGCAGCCGGCCGTCGCGCACGGCGTCGGCCGGGTTGTGGCGCGTGGCCGACACGATGCGCACGTCGAGCGGAATCGGCTCGGTGCCGCCCACCCGCACGATCACGTTCGATTCGATCGCCCGCAGCAGCTTCACCTGCAGCGCCGCGGGCATCTCGGCGATCTCGTCGAGCAGCAGCGTGCCGCCGCGCGCGGCCTCGAAAAAGCCCTCCCGCTGCGCGATCGCGCCCGTGAAACTGCCTTTCTCGTGCCCGAACAATTGCGATTCGGCGATATCGGGTGGAATCGCGCCGCAATTCACGGGCACGAACGGACCGTCGCGCCGCGCGCTCAGATCGTGCAGCCGGCGCGCGACGATGTCCTTGCCGACCCCGCTTTCGCCGGCAATCATCACGCTGGCGCGGGTCGGCGCGATTTTCTCGATGCGGCCGAGCAGCGTGCGCATCGCGGAGGACCGGCCGGACAGCCGGCGGCCGTCTGCGCGCTGCTTCGACCGGTTTGCGGTTTCATTCATCGGCATAGGCGGGCCGTTTTGAAATTCGGCATCACGCGTTCCGTTCATTGCAATATTTATCATCGACAGCGAAACGGCCGCGAAGGTGCCGCGGAATAGTAATTTCCAATGTCCGCGACGGGGACGGAAGAATTCGCCCATCGGTGTCCGGGCTCACCGGGAAAGGCAGCTCGATCGAGGGTCGGACTCGCGCCTTTTTACAGAAAGCCGATGAAAAAAGGCGGTCGCGACCGCTTTCGGCCGAAGCAGCGGCCAGCCTGCATCGGCGCCGGACCGCCTGCGCTCATGCACCGTCCCGCCATCCTCGCCGGATCGCCGCGTCACGCCCGTCCCGGGCACATGGCTTGCGGATGTCTCCGGGCCCGCCCGGCACGCTCGACGGCATCTCGGATGGCCGAACGGTACGACGCCGCACGATGGGAACCGGCGCGAGGCAAGGATGCAATGAAGACCCTGACCCATGAGCTGTTGCGGCAGGGTGCATGGGTCGTGCTGGCCGTCGGGCTGGCGTCCGCGCTGCAGGCGTGGGCGATTCACGCCGTCGGCGGGCACGCGCCATTTGCGCCGCTGCCTTTTTATGCGGGGGTTGCGGCTGCCGCATGGCTGACGTCGTTCGGTGGCGGCCTTGCCGCGGCCGTCGCGAGCGTGGCCGTGATGGGCACGCTGTGGTGGCGCGATGCGCCGCTGGCCACGCTGCTCGCGCAGGCCGGCGCGTTCGTCGCGATCAGCTTCGTCGAGTGCGTGCTGGTGGCGGCGGTGAAGCCGCTGATCGCGAACGATCGCCTGCACGCAGTCGACGACGATGACGACGCGAACACCGAAGCGCGCCCGCTGCATCGCGAGCCAGCGCCGCTCGCACGCGATCCCAACGACAGCCTCTTGCGCCGGGTGGTCGACGCGTCGCCCGATGCGATCGTCGGCGTCGACACCACGCGCCGGATCACGAGCTGGAACCCGGCCGCGCGCCGGCTCTTCGGGCTCGACGCGGCGCAGGCAAGCGGGCGCGACGTCGCCGAGATGATCACGCCGCGCTGGCTGCGGCGGCATCCGGTGCCCGCGACGTTCGCGAACCTGCATGCGCCGGTCGGGCCGCTCGACGTGCTGTGCGTGCGGCGCGACGGCGGCCGTTTTCGCGCGACCTTCGCCGCGTCGCCGATCGTCGATGCGCAGGGCAACTGCACGGGCCTGTCGATGACGCTGCGTGAGGCGCGCGAACGCCGCCGCGGCGAGCGGCGCGACCTGCGCTCGTTGCGCGGCGCCCGCGACGCGCGTGCGCAGGCCGACACCGCGAACCGGTTGAAGGATGAATTGCTCGCCACGGTGTCGCACGAGCTGCGCACACCGCTGAACGTGATCTACGGATGGGTCGAGGTGCTGCGCAACGTGGACGGGCATGGGCTCGCGGAGCAGGCGATCGACGCGATCGACCGCAGCGCGCGGTCGCTGTCGCACATGGTCGGCGACCTGCTCGACGCGTCGTCGCTCGCGACGGGCCGGCTGCGTCTCGAACGCGTGCCGGTCGATCTCGTGCGCGTCGTGCGCGATGCAACGCGCGAGCTCGCTGCAACCGCGCAGGCGAACGGCCTCGAACTGTCGGCGGCGTACACGATGCCCGCCTGCGTGATTCCGGCCGATGGCGAGCGCGTGCGCCAGGTGCTGTCGAACCTGTTGTCGAACGCGATCAAGTTCACGCCGGCGGGCGGCCGCGTCACCGTATCGCTGACGCGTGCGGGCGAACGCGTGCGGCTGTCGGTCGCCGATACGGGCCAAGGGATCGCACCGGAATACCTGCCGCATCTGTTCGAGACCTTCAGCCGCCCCGAAGGCGCGTTCGCGTCGCCGAAGCGCGGCCTCGGGCTCGGCCTGTCGATCGTGCGCAACATCGCGCAGCTGCACGGCGGCGACGTGGTCGCGACGAGCGCCGGCCCCGGACGCGGGATGACCGTGACGGTCACGCTGCCGGCCGGCTGGGACGCCGACGACCCGGCCGAGAATCGGGCGCGCCGCGCAGGCGGGCCCGACTCGGTTGCGCTCGACGGCCAGCGCGTGCTCGTCGTCGACGACGATGCCACCTCGCGCGCGAGCCTCGCCGCGGCGCTCGAAACGATGGGCGCGCAGGTGTCGACCGCGCAGTCGGGGCACGACGCGCTCGACGCGGTGGCGCAGCATCCGCCGAGCGTCGTACTGTCGGATCTTGCGATGCCGGACGGCGACGGTTTCTGGTTGCTCGACCGGATTCGCCATTTGCCGGGCGGCAGCGGGCACTTGCCGGTCGTCGCGGTCACCGCGCACGCCGGCAAGGCCGACCGCCACCGTGTGCTGGCCGCCGGCTTCGATGCGTATCTGTGCAAGCCGGTCGACATGCCGACGCTCGCGAGCGTGATCGTCGACGTCGCGCCGGACGATGCGCAGCGCGGGAAACGGCGCGGCTGAGCGCCGCCCGGCGACAACGGAACGAGGGAGGCATCGATGGATGCAACGGAAACCAGGCGGTGCAACGGCGCGGGCAGCAAGCAGGCGCGGCGGCGCATGCGGCCGGTCGTGTCGATCGCGAGCCTGCTGATGCTGTCGTGTGCATGGATCGCGACACCCCGTCATGCAGCGGCCGACGAGAGCGTCGGTGCGAAGCTCGCGAGCCAGGCGTCGGCCGTCGGCGGCCAGATCCGCGATGCGACGCTCGCGTCCCGCGTCAGGGCCGCGCTCGTCGCCGAACGCGGATTGGCGTCCGGCGACATCGACGTCCAGGTTCGTCATCGTGTCGCCGAACTGTCGGGCAGCGTGCCCGACGAACGGCAGCGCGCGACCGCGATCCGCGTGGCGCGTGACGTCGATGGCGTACGCGGGGTGAGCGACAAGCTGCAGATCCGCCGGAAGTAACGTGACGCGCGGGCAGCGCCGGCCCGCTCCGTCGCGGCACACGGAGGTCAGGATGACCAGGAGCCCGAGAAAACGGCACGGTCGCCCGCGGGTGACCCTCGCGCTGGCTGCCGCCGTCGGCGTACTGGCGCTGGCGTATTCGCACGCGCAGACGCCGCCCGCGTCGTCGATACAGGTCGCGCCGGGCGTCGTTCGTCCCGGCACGACCGCCGACGAGGCCGGCATGACGCAGCGGCCCACCGGCATCGATGCCGAGTTCGTCGACAAGGCAGGCATGCTCGACAAGGTCGTACGGCAAGCCAGCCAGCTCGCGCTCGACCGTGCGTCGAATCCCGCCGTGAAGGCGTTCGCGCGCCGGATGATCGACGATCACGCCCGCATCGCCGGCGAATTGCGGCAGCTCGGCGTGCAAAAGGGCGTACCGGTACAGGCGCGGATGCTGGTCGATCCGGCGGTGACGGCGTTGCGGACGAAGGAGGGCCATGCGTTCGACACCGCATATGTCGCGCTGGCGGGCCCGCGAGCGCATGAGGAGGCGATCCGGCTGTACGAAGCCGAAGCGAGGAACGGCCGTGATCCGCAGCTTCGCGCGTTCGCGGCCGGCACGCTGGCGACGCTGAACGAGCATCTGGCCGCCGCGCGGCAACTCGCGCGGACCGTCGCGGCCGCGCACTGACCGGCATCAACGGCGCCGCTTGGCGTCCTCGGGACCGTCCGGCGACGCCTCGTGCGGCGGCGAGTCGAGCGCCGTTTCGCCTTCCTCGATCAGCCAGTACGGCGCACTGCCGTAGTACGCATGCAGCGCCCCGGCCCAGTCCGGATCGGCCATCGCGGGCCAGCAGTCCGGGTCGAAGCCGGGCGCGTCGCGCACGAGTTCGGTCGCGACCGGCAGCACGAAGCATGTGCGCTCGACGTCGAGCACCAGCATGCTCCACGGCACCGCGAGCAGCTTGCCGCCGAGCCCGCGCATGCCGCCCGACGCGACGACCGCGTAGGCGACGCGGCCGGCTCGCACGTCGAGCATGATGTTCGCCACCTGGCCGATGTCGTCGCCTTCCATCGTCAGCACGCGATCGCCCGCGAGTGTCCGGGCGGCCATCACGTCAGGCCCCGGCCCGCGGCCGGTCGGGCGGCGATCGCCGCCCACGATGCGCGTGTCGCCGCGCGACGCTCTGTCCATAGTCATCGATCTTCTCCTGGTCGAAGCCGCGGGCGGTCAGCGCCGGCGCGGCAGCGACACGTCCTCGAGCGTATTGGCCAGCTCGTCGCGTTCGGGGCCGCCCGCGCGTGTCGCGATGTCGCCGAGCGACACGATGCCGACCACCCGGCGGTCGCGGTCGAGCACCGGCAAGCGATGCAGTTGCACGTCGGCCATCCGTTGCTGAACGTCGCCGACGCCGTCGTCCTCGACACACCACTGCACGGGCGCGGATGCGACGGCCAGCACCGGCGTATCGGGCGCATGGCCGTGCGACAGCCCGCGCACCGCCAGGTCGCGGTCCGTGACGATCGCGACGAGTTCGGTGCCGTCGCAAACGGGCAGCACGCCGATATCGAAGCGCTGCATCAGTTCGGCTGCATGGCGAATCGTGTCGGTCGGTGCGACGCACACCACGTCGCGCGACATGATCTCGTTGACGCGATACATGAACGCCTCCTTCGTGAGCAGGACGAAACGGGAGCAGATGCCGTGCCGCGCGCACTGCGCATGCGCCGGGCCTCGACGGCCGCGCAACGGAGAAATTTGCCAGCCCGCTTGTACATCTTCCACGGCGGCTGCCGCGACGGGCGGCGCGACACGTCAGTGGCCGACGCCCGTCATGACGACGATGGCCAGCACCACTGCGCTCTCGATGGCGGCCAGCGCGGCGACGCCGGCGGCGCCGCTGATCTCATGCCATCTGCGTTCAAGGTGTTTCATCAGATTGCTCCGAATGGGTCCGGCCCGCCGATGCGGCGGTGCGCATCGCGAGCCGGGTGCCGCCGTCAGCCGTGATCGCGGGGCGGGGAAGGGTCGTGCGGCGCGCGACGTTCGTGCTTGCCGGACGGCTTGGCGGGGTCGATACGGGTCGCGCCGCCGACGGCGGGCGGATCGCTGGCCGGAAACGTCTCCTCGAGCCCTTCGTCGATGCGTTCCTCCGTCTTGTCTTCGGACGGTGGGCGCGACGGGGCGAGACGGAACGGTCCGGCAGCCGGTGACACGGCGTCGCGGCGCCCGGTGGCGTAAGCGGTCATGGTCGAACCTCCTTGGTCATGGATGCACGCGCAAGCGCCGTGCCCGCGACGGGCCGACGGCACGACGCTTGCGCGCCGGGGAATCCGGACGTGCACGCGGGACATGAACCGCGGGCCGTCCGCATGGACAAGAGGACATCGTGATGAATGCAACCAGGGAAAGGATACGTTACGACGCGAACGTCTGCGGCGGCGATTTCGCCAGCGTGCGCGCGCGATTCGCCGCGTGGAAGCGCGAATCGCTGGTCTATCGGCCCGAGCGGCGGATGTTCGACGGCAAGGACGAGGTACGCGAACTGAACGACACCGTCTACGACGGCCCCGAGCGTGCGCAGCGGGCGCTCGTCGCGCATTGCGCGCCGTCCGATCCGTTCGCGCTCGCGGTTCGGCTGAACGCGGAGGGGCGCATGATGTGGCTGGTGATGGCGGCCTATGACGACTGAGCGGCCGCATGCATGACGGGTAAGAGCGGGCACGCCGCTTGCGCGCGCTCGCGGCGCCATCGAGAGGCGCGCGCCGTCGCGCAGGAGAAACATGAAGACGCCATCCACGCTGCACCGCCCCGAACCGACGACCCCCGACGTCGACCCGCATCCGGTACCGCCCGGACCCGATGATCCGGTCGACCCGCCCGTGCCCGACGGGCTGCCGCAGGGCGACCCGCCGTCGAACCCGCCGCCGATGCGGATGCCGGGCGGAAGCGGGGCGCCACAACCGGCCGCGCGAACACTGAAAAGGAGGACCGTCATGGACATTCACGTGCAATCACCCGACAAGCGCGCGATCGCTCAGGTGCTGGGCCGCTATTTCGAATCGCGTTCGCTGCGCTATCACATCGAGGAACTGCCGGGCGGCGTGCTGCAGATCGGCTTTCGCGCCAGCGGCCGCCCGGCCGCCGTCACCGTGTCGTTCGACGATGCCGCGTACGACGCTTATACGCACTGGGACGCCAGCCAGAAACAGCTGGCGCTCGGCCGGCTCGCCGACGGCTTCTCGCGAATGATGTCGTCGCGCAGCCCGGCCACGCTGGCCGGCGACTATCACGTCGAGCGTTTCTGATTCCGCCATCCAACACCGGCGCGTGCCGGAATCCGGCAAAGTGCCCGCGCACAACGGGCGCTTTGCGTCTGCGCGCGTGTCGCGTAGGATGTCCGTTAATTCAGCGCACGCTACGTTCGCGCAGCACGCTGCCGGCCGGTGCCGCCGACGACGCGCGATGCGCTTTCCCCCAGGTTCGTTTCGCGCAACCGACGGAGACCACCTTGGCCACAGTTGCTCGCCTGTTGCTGTCACCCGGCACCCGCCGGTTCGTATCCGGTCTTTCGGCATTCGCGGCGCTCGCCGCGTCCGGCGCCCGCGACGCGTCGGCCCAGACGCCTTCGCCGCTCGGCGAATGGCAATACTCGGCGGGCGTGCCGCTCCAGAAACTGTTCGACCCGAACATTCCGACCTGGCAGGTCAGCCTCGGCGCCGCGATGACGCTGCAGCCCCGCTACGCGGGCTCGGATCGTTATCGCGTGATGGGCGGCCCGAACGTCGACATCCGCTACCGCGACCTGTTTTTCCTGTCGACGGGCGAAGGCCTCGGCGCGAACGTGCTGCGCGGGCCGAACTGGCGCGTGAGCCTGTCGGTCGGCTATGACCTCGGGCGCCGCTCGGCCGACGATCTCGGCCACCTGAACGGCCTCGACAACATCAATGCGGCGCCCGTGATGAAACTGGCGGCCGATTACGTGATCTCGAAGGATTTCCCGCTCGTGCTGCGTGCGGATGTCCGGCGCAGCATCGGCGGCTCGAACGGCTGGACCGGCGATTTCTCCGCGTACATGCCGATGCCGGGCAGCAACGAGAATTTCTTCTGGTTCGCGGGGCCGACCGTGTCGTTCGCCGACTCGCGCTACATGAACAGCTGGTTCGGCGTGAACCCGGGCGCCGCCGCGCGCTCCGGGCTGCCGGCCTATTCGTCGGGCGCGGGGATCAAGTCGGCCGGCGTCGGCGTGACGATGGTGTGGTTCGTGAACAAGCACTGGTTCGTCACGATGGACGGCGCGCTCGAGCAGCTCGTCGGCCGCGCGGCGCGCAGCCCGATCACGCAGCAGTCGACCAACGGCGTGTTCGACATGTCGGTGAATTACCAGTTCTGACCGCGCCGGGCCGCGGAGGGCCGATGCCGCACGCGGCATCGGCCGTCACATTTGATATGATTCCGACCTGTACAAACGTACAGTGATCGATCTCCGTGACGCCTGCTTCGCCGACGCCCCCGGCGTTTTACTACCTGACCAATTTCGAACGCGCGCTGGCCTGGCTCGGCGAGCGTTACGACGACCTGTTCGACGCGCACGAGCACACGTTCGTCCGGCAGTTCGCGACGCTGCCGCAGCCGTCGCGCGCGCTGCTCGTGCGGATGCTGATGCGCAGCGGGTCCGACTTCCGCGCGAGCAAGCTCGTGTACGACGAAATCGGCAGCACGCTCGACGCGGCCGCGCCGCTCGTCGCGCTCGGCTGGGTCGACCCGGCGCCCGCGCTCACGCTCGACGCGCTGTTCGCGCTGTCGACCAAGGCCGACCTGCTGCACATCTTCCCGTCGCTCGCGGCGCATGCGGGCGAGCGCAAGCCCGAATGGCTCGAACGGCTGCGGGCCACGTACGACGACACCGCGCAGCCGCTCGACGCGTGGTGCGCGCAGGCCGGCGACCGTGTGCTGCGCGTGACGGTCGGCGTATTGTGCGACCGGCTGCGGCTGATGTTCTTCGGCAATCTGCATCAGGACTGGAGCGAGTTCGTGCTCGCCGATCTCGGCGTGTTCCAGTACGAAAGCGTGCCGATCGCGCCGTCGTCGCGCGCGTTCCAGCAGCGCGGCGACGTCGACGCGTATCTCGCGCTTCAGACGTGCCGCGACGCGCTCGATGCGTGGCCCGACGACGTGCCGTTCGACGACCTGACGCGCGCGATCGATGCGGTCGGCTGCGCGCAGCCATGGCTCGCGACGCGTCGCGCGAAACTGCTGTTTGCGCTCGGGCAGACCTGCGAGCGGCGGGCCGACTGGGACGCCGCGCTCGACGCGTATGCGCGCAGCGCGTGGCCCGGCCACGCTCGGCGCGCTGGTCGCGGTGTCGACCAAGGCCGGCCTGCTGCACCTCTTCCCGTCGCCCCCCGCCCATTCGGGCGACCCCAATCCCGCCTGGGTCGAAA
>NZ_JAAGPK010000115.1:0-26328 GCF_017104685.1 Burkholderia sp. Tr-20355
TGCGCTGGCCGCGCGCGTGGCCGACTGCACGCTGTGCCGGCTGTGCGAGAAGCGGACCAACACGGTGTTCGGCGTCGGCGACCGCGAAGCCGACTGGATGCTGATCGGTGAAGCGCCGGGCGAAAACGAGGACAAGCAGGGCGAGCCGTTCGTCGGCCAGGCCGGCAAGCTGCTCGACAACATGCTGCAGTCGCTGTCCCTCAAGCGTGGCGACAACGTGTACATCGCGAACGTGATCAAGTGCCGCCCGCCCGGCAACCGCAACCCGGAGCCGGACGAGGTCGCCAGCTGCGAGCCTTATCTGCAGCGCCAGGTCGCGCTCGTGAAGCCGAAGCTGATCGTCGCGCTCGGCCGTTTCGCCGCGCAGACGCTGCTGAAGACGGACGCGAGCATCGCGTCGCTGCGCGGCCGCGTGCATGCCTACGAAGGCGTGCCGGTGATCGTCACCTATCACCCGGCGTACCTGTTGCGCAGCCTGCAGGACAAGTCGAAGGCGTGGGCCGACCTGTGCCTTGCGCGCGACACGTTCCAGCGTACGGAAGGCGCCGACACGAGCGGGCCGGCCGGGCAATGACGACCGGCGCGGCGTACGCATTCGTCGATACGCTGCGCGATACCGCGGTTCGCGATCTCGGCTGGCTGCTGGCCAGCCCGAGCCTGCTGACCGCGGTGCCGGGCGCGCCGCTTGCGCGGCCGTGGCCGGATGCGGCCGGGCGAGCGGCCGTCGAAGCGTGGCTCGCCGCGCTCGATGCGCAGTCCGAGCCGCTGCATCGCGCGCTCGATGGGTTCCGGCCGACCCGGCTCGGCCGTTACGCGGAATGCCTGCTCGAATATTTCCTCACGCACGGCCCGTCGCTGCGGCTGGTCGCGGCCAATCTCCCGCTACGCAGCAACGGCAGGACGCTCGGCGAAGTCGATTTCCTCGTCGACGCGCCGGACGGGCAGCGCCTGCATTGGGAACTCGCGGTGAAGTGCTATCTGTGCGCACCGGTGCACGATGGCGCGACGCTCGCCGATTTCGTCGGCCCCAATCTCGTCGACCGGTTCGACCGCAAGCGCGGCCGGTTGCTCGATCACCAGTTGCGGCTCGGCGAACACGACGGGTTCGCGCGGCTCGGCTATGGCGCGCCGTCCGACGCGCAGATGTTCATCAAGGGCTGGCTGTTCTATCCGCACGGCGCGCCGTTGCCGCCGGTTTCAGCGGAAATCGCGCCGGATCATCCGCGTGGATTCTGGCTGACGCACGCGCAGTGGCGGGCGTGGGCGGCCGCGCAGCGTGCCGGTCTCGCGTGGAGTGTATTGCCGCGGCTGGCGTGGCTCGCGCCGCGGCGGGTTGCCGCCGATGCCGGCTTCGAACCCGAACCGCTGGCGGCGGCCCTGGAACTGCCGCCCGTGCTGACGCGCGAGGCGCCCTCATTGATCGGCATCCATGAAAAGGGCAGCGACGGCACGTGGCGCGAAACGGCGCGCGGCTTCGTCGTGCCCGACGACTGGCCGGCGCGTGCGCGGGCGTTCGCCGCGCAGGATCACTGACGCCGCGTCAGCGGGCCCTTACCACCAGCGATGAAAGTGATGGACGGGGCCGACGCCGCGGCCGACGTCGAGGTGCCCGCTCGCGGCGATCGCGCCGGTCAGGTAGGCCTTGGCTTCACGCACCGCGCTTTCGAGGTCGGGCTGCTGCGGCAGCAGTGCGGCGATCGCCGACGACAGCGTGCAGCCGGTGCCGTGCGTGTTGCTGACCGGCACGCGCGCGCCGTCGAGCCGCACGGTGCGCGCCGCCTCGACGAGCCAGTCGGGGCTCGCGGACGCGTCGGGCAGGTGACCGCCTTTCATCAGCACCGCGCGCGCGCCCGTTTGCAGCAACGCGTGGCCTTGCCGGACCATGTCGTCCTCGGTGGTGGCGGGCGCATCGCCCAGCAGCGCGGCCGCTTCGGGCAGGTTCGGCGTGACGACCGTCGCGAGCGGCAGCAGCGCGTCGCGCAGCGCATCGACTGCATCGGGCGCGAGCAGCGCGTGCGAACTCTTCGAGATCATCACCGTGTCGAGCACGACGAAGCGCGGCGCGTAACGCCGCAGCGCGTCGGCGACCGCGTGGACGATCGCCGCGTTCGCGAGCATGCCGATCTTGACCGCATCGATGCGGATGTCGTCGAACACCGCGTCGAGCTGCGCGGTGACGAATGCGGCGTCCGGCGCGTGTACCCCCGTCACGCCGCGCGTGTTCTGCGCGGTCAGCGCGGTGATCACGCTCGCGCCGTACGCGCCGAGCGCGGAAAAGGTCTTCAGGTCGGCCTGGATGCCTGCGCCGCCGCCCGAATCGGAGCCGGCGATCGTCAGGAGGTTGGGTATCGGGTGCGTCATGAGGGCAGCGCGCCGGTTCGAAGACCGGCGCCGGCGGACGGAAACGGGAAGTGTAGCGTCAGTGCCGCGATTCGCCGATCAGCGCGACCGAGTCGAACTGACGCTGGTTCGCCTGGTGGCGGCGCATCACGAGCCACATCGTCAGGCAGACGAACGTGCCGAACAGCACGATCACGACGCCGACCGGCACGTCGAGCCACACGAGTACCGCGTACAGGCACAGCATCACGAGCACCGACAGGTTCTCGTTGAAGTTCTGCACCGCGATCGAGTGGCCGGCCGACAGCAGCACGTGGCCGCGATGCTGCAGCAGCGCGTTCATCGGCACGACGAAGTAGCCCGACAGCGCGCCGACGCCGATCAGGAAGAGATACGCGATGATCAGGTAGACGGGCATGCGCAGGTGGCCGACGTGCACGGCCCAGTGCGCCGGGAACAGGTCGCGCGTGTAGAACGCCATCAGCATCACCGCGATGCCCATGATGATGCCGACGGGCAGTACGGTCAGCGACTTCTTCAGCGGGATCCGGGCGGCGGCGGCGATCGCGCCGGCCGCGACGCCGACCGCGACCACGGCCTGCAGGATCGCGCCTTCCGACAGCGACATGCCGAGCGATACCTCGGCCCACTTCAGCACGATGAACTGCAGCGTCGCGCCCGCGCCCCAGAACAGCGTCGTGACGGCCAGCGAGATCTGCCCGAGCTTGTCGCGCCACAGCACCATGAAGCAGTCGGCGAAATCCGTGAGGAGCTTGACCGGGCCGCGTTCCTGCTTCGGGTAGCGGGCGCCCGTGTCGGGAATGCGCAGGTTGAACAGCGCGGCGACCACGTAGATCGCCATGATGATCGCCATCGCCGCTTCGGCGGGCGTGCCGATCCAGTCGGGCGTGTGCGCGATCACGTGCGAGGCGATGTGCGGGCTGATCAGCGCACCGCCGAGCACGGTGCCGAGGATGATCGAGCTGACGGTCGTGCCTTCGATCCAGCCGTTTGCGGCGACCAGCCGGTCGGCCGGCAGCAGCTCGGTGAGAATCCCGTATTTGGCGGGCGAGTAGGCGGCCGCGCCGAAGCCGACGATCCCGTACGCGATCAGCGGATGGGCGCCGAGCAGCATGATCAGGCAGCCGATCACCTTGATCGAGTTCGTGATGAACATCACGCGGCCCTTCGGGCGCGAATCCGCGAACGCACCGACATACGCCGCCAGCACCACGTACGACAACACGAAGAACAGCTTCAGCAGCGGTGTCATCCAGTTGGGGGCGTGGAGGTCTTTCAGCAGGGCGATGGCGGCGATGAGGAGCGCATTGTCGGCCAGCGACGAGAAAAACTGCGCGGCCATGATGGTGTAAAAACCTTTTTTCATCTGATGCGATGCTTTCGTCGCTGCGGCAGGGCCGCGTAGGCCGCCTGGTATGCGATCGGCTTATTCCGTTCGAAATGGGTTGTGCGCACGGCTTTATAACATGAAAATACGCCAATTCGGACTAGCAAGATTCCCCGATCGTTCCGCAAATTGTCGGCTTCGGTGCTCAAAAGGCGCGGTAAGCTGATGATTCGCAAGCGTCTTTACGTAAATTTCCCATGCCGCGCCCGATCTCCGCCACCATCCACACCGCCGCTCTCGCGAACAATCTCTCCGTCGTCCGTCGATTTGCCGGCCCGTCCAAGGTCTGGGCGGTCGTCAAGGCCAACGCGTACGGGCACGGTCTCGCCCGCGTGTTTCCGGGCCTGCGCGGCACCGACGGCTTCGGGCTGCTCGACCTCGACGAAGCCGTGAAGCTGCGCGAGCTCGGCTGGGCCGGCCCGATCCTGCTGCTCGAAGGCTTCTTCCGGTCGACCGACATCGACGTGATCGACCGCTACAGCCTGACCACGACCGTCCACAACGACGAGCAGATGCGGATGCTGGAAACGGCGCGGCTGTCGAAGCCCGTCAACGTGCAGCTCAAGATGAACAGCGGGATGAACCGGCTCGGCTACGTGCCGGAAAAATATCGTGCGGCGTGGGAGCGTGCCCGGGCGTGTCCCGGCATCGGCCAGATCACGTTGATGACCCATTTTTCGGATGCGGACAACGAGCGCGGCGTCGCCGAGCAGCTCGCGACCTTCGAGCGCGGCGCGGAGAGCATCGCCGGCGCGCGCAGCCTCGCGAATTCGGCGGCCGTGCTGTGGCATCCGGATACGCACTTCGACTGGGTGCGGCCGGGGATCGTGCTGTACGGCGCGTCGCCGTCCGGGCTGTCGTCCGATATCGCCGACACCGGGCTGAAGCCCGCGATGACGCTCGCGTCCGAGCTGATCGCCGTGCAGACGATCGCGAAGGGCCAGGCGATCGGTTATGGCTCGACCTTCTCCGCGCAGGCGCAGATGCGGATCGGCGTCGTCGCGTGCGGTTACGCGGACGGCTATCCGCGCGTCGCGCCCGAAGGCACGCCGGTGATCGTCGACGGCATCCGCACGCGGATCGTCGGCCGCGTGTCGATGGACATGATTACGGTCGACCTGACCCCGTGCCCGCAGGCCGGCGTCGGCGCGCGTGTCGAGCTGTGGGGCAACGCGCTGCCGATCGACGACGTCGCGCGCCATTGCGGGACGATCGGTTACGAGCTGATGTGCGCGGTCGCCGGCCGCGTGCCCGTGAGAGCGGAATAAGGGCGTCGCGCGTGGCCAAACAGAAAACCGTTTATGTCTGCAGCGAGTGCGGCGGACAGACCCCGAAGTGGCAGGGCCAGTGCCCGTCGTGCCAGGCCTGGAACACGCTCGTCGAATCGGTCGCCGAATCGCCGGCTGCCCATCGTTTCCAGTCGCTCGCGAAGCGGGCGCCCGTGCAGCGTCTCGTCGATATCGAAGCGGCCGACGTGCCGCGCTTCTCGACCGGCATCGGCGAATTCGACCGTGTACTTGGCGGCGGGCTGGTCCCGGGCGGTGTCGTCCTGATCGGCGGCGATCCCGGCATCGGCAAGTCGACGCTGCTGCTGCAGTCGCTCGCGGATATCGCGAGCGAGCGGCGCGCGCTTTATATCAGCGGCGAGGAGTCGGCCGCGCAAATCGCGCTGCGCGCGCAACGGCTTGCGCTGCTCGACGGCGGCGCGCCGGCCGACGAGTTGAAGCTGCTCGCCGAGATCCAGCTCGAGAAGATCCAGGCCGCGATCGATACGGAACGGCCGGACGTGGCCGTGATCGACTCGATCCAGACCGTCTATTCGGAAGCGCTCACGTCGGCGCCGGGCTCGGTCGCGCAGGTGCGCGAGTGCGCGGCGCAGCTCACGCGCATCGCGAAACAGTCGGGCACCGCGATCATCATGGTCGGTCACGTGACGAAGGAAGGCAACCTGGCCGGCCCGCGCGTGCTCGAACACATCGTCGACACCGTGCTGTACTTCGAAGGCGATACGCACTCGTCGTTCCGGCTCGTGCGCGCGTTCAAGAACCGCTTCGGCGCGGTCAACGAACTCGGCGTGTTCGCGATGACCGAGCGCGGGCTGCGCGGCGTCGCGAATCCGTCCGCGCTGTTCCTGTCGCAGCACGAGCAGGTCGTGCCCGGCTCGTGCGTGCTCGTCACGCAGGAAGGCACGCGGCCGCTGCTCGTCGAAGTCCAGGCGCTCGTCGATACCGCGCACGTGCCGAACCCGCGACGGCTCGCGGTCGGCCTCGAGCAGAACCGGCTCGCGATGCTGCTCGCGGTGCTGCACCGGCATGCGGGCATCGCGTGCTTCGACCAGGACGTGTTCCTCAATGCGGTGGGCGGCGTGAAGATCACCGAGCCGGCGGCCGACCTCGCGGTGCTGCTCGCGATCCATTCGTCGATGCGCAACAAGGCGCTGCCGAAGGGGCTGATCGTGTTCGGCGAAGTGGGGCTGGCGGGCGAGATCCGTCCGTCGCCGCGCGGGCAGGAGCGGCTGCGCGAGGCCGCGAAGCTCGGTTTCACGTCCGCGCTGATCCCGAAGGCGAATGCGCCGAAGCAGCCGATCGACGGGCTGAACGTGATGGCCGTCGATCGCCTCGAGCAGGCGATCGACCGCGTGCGCGATCTCGAGTGACCGGCCGGGCAGGCATGCGGGCCGGGCATGCCCGGCGATCTGGCGCGTAATTCGTTGTAAAGAATATGTAGGCTCCTGTAACCCGCCGGACATCGCTTTTCCCTATCCTTTGCCGGGTTGTCGAACCGCGCAATGCGAAGGGAACCTATGTTGAAATCGTATGGTGAAGCGCCGGGCGGACGCCTTTACAACCTGCGCGGCTGCCGCGTGTCGGAGCCGATTCGCCAGCCGTGGGGCGGCGGATGCCGGATCGTCGAATGGATCGACGACGAAGGGCGCCTCGCGCGCAAGGTCGTGTCCGAGGACGTGACGGAAGCGGAAGTCGCTGCCGCGATCCGGCGGCCGACCGAAGGGCGCCGATACCTGATGAGTGACGACGAGCAGATGCCGCGCGATACGTTGCCGCGGCGCTGAGCCGGCGGCGCGGCGAACCGCCGGGCTGCGGCAATCCAGTCTGCAAGGCCGGGCCGGTGCGTCCGGCCTTGTCGTATCCGGGGTCGGAGCGTGCCCGGCGACGTGTCGAATCGCCCCGGGGCAGCCGGCGCGCCGCGCGCGTGTATCAGCCGATCTGCTCGAGTTCTTCCTGTGCGGCGAGCCAGTCGGCCTCGACCGTTTCGAGACGCGTGTTGACGTCGCCGAGCTTGCGGATCGCGTCGGTCAGCGCCGTCTTGCGCTCGGCCTCGTAGCTGGCCGGATCGGCGACGAACGCGTCGAGCCGCGCCTTCTCCGCGTGCAGCGTCTCCATTTCCTTTTCGAGCTTCGTGATGCGCGTCTGCAGCGGCTTTTTCAGCACCGACAGGCGTTGCCGTTCCTCGGCGGCCTGCCGCTTCTGGTCCTTGCGGGTGGCCGCGGCACCGGCGCCCGGCGAAGCCGCGCTATCGGCCTTCGCGGCCGCGCGTTGCTCGGCCGCATGCTGCAGCAGCCAGTCGCGGTAGTCGTCGAGGTCGCCGTCGAACGGTTGCAGCCGGTGCTTCGCGACCAGCATGAACTGGTCGGTCGTCGCGCGCAGCAGGTGGCGGTCGTGCGACACGAGGATCAGCGTGCCTTCGAACTGCGCGAGCGCCATCGTCAGCGCGTGGCGCGTTTCGAGGTCGAGGTGGTTCGTCGGTTCGTCGAGCAGCAACAGGTTCGGCTTCTGCCAGATGATCAGCGCCAGCGCGAGGCGCGCCTTTTCGCCGCCGGAGAACGGGCCGACCGGGCTCGTCGCCATGTCGCCCGAGAAATTGAAGCCGCCGAGGAAGTCCCGCAGTTCCTGCTCGCGCGTGTCGGGCGCGAGCCGCGCCAGATGGGCGAGCGGCGAATCGTCCTCGCGCAGCGTTTCGAGCTGGTGCTGCGCGAAATAGCCGATCGTCAGGCCCTTGCCGTCGCGGACGTGCCCCGACAGCGGCGCGAGCGTGCCGGCCAGCGTCTTGATCAGCGTCGACTTGCCCTGGCCGTTCGCGCCGAGCAGGCCGATGCGCTGCCCGTTCTGGATCGACAGCGCGACGCGCTCGACGATCGGGATGTCCGCGCCGTCGTCGGCATGGTAGCCGCAGCGGACGTCTTCCATCACCATCATCGGGTTCGGCGCGGCGTCGGGCGTGCGGAATTCGAACGTGAACGGCGACGCGATGTGCGCGGGCGCGATCAGCTCCATCTTCTCGAGCGCCTTCATCCGGCTCTGCGCCTGCTTGGCCTTGGTCGCCTTGGCCTTGAAGCGGTCGACGAAGCTCTGCAGGTGTTCGATCGTCTTCTGCTGCTTTTCGTATGCGCTTTGCTGCAGCGCCAGTTGTTGCGCGCGCAGCACTTCGAACTGCGAGTAGTTGCCGCCGTAGCGCTTCACCTGGCGGTTTTCCAGATGCAGCGTGACGTTGCAGATCGAATCGAGGAACTCGCGGTCGTGCGAAATCACGACGAGCGTGCCGGGGTAGCGGTGCAGCCAGTCTTCGAGCCAGACGATCGCGTCGAGGTCGAGGTGGTTCGTCGGTTCGTCGAGCAGCAGGAGATCGGAACGGCACATCAGCGCCTGCGCGAGGTTCAGGCGCATGCGCCAGCCGCCGGAGAAGCTCGCGACGGATTCGCGCGTCTGCGCGAGCGTGAAGCCGAGGCCGAGCAGCAGCGCTTCGGCGCGGGCCGGCGCGGTGTAGCCGTCGGCGTCGGCGAACGCCGCGTGCGCGTCGGCTTCCGCCGCCCCGTCATGCGCGGCGGAGGCAGCGGCGATGCGCGCTTCGATCTCGCGCAATGCGGCGTCGCCGTCGAGCGTGTAGTCGAGCGCCGAGCGGTCGACGGCGGGCGTTTCCTGCGACACATGGGCGATTCGCCACGACGGCGGCATCGAGAAATCGCCGCCGTCCGAGTGCAGCTCGCCGCGCAGGACCGCGAACAGCGTCGACTTGCCGGCGCCGTTCGCGCCGATCAGGCCGGCTTTCTCGCCGGGATTGAGCACGAACGAGGTCGACTCGAACAGCGGCTTGGTGCCGCGCGCAAGACTGAACTGATTGAAACGGATCACGGCGGAAATGACTGGCCAAAACCGCTATTCTAGACTGCGCGCCGCGCTCGCCGGGCATCGGCCGCTCGGCGAATGCCGCAACCGCGCAATTTCGCCTAGACTCCACGTCGATCCGGTTTCGTAAAAGGAGTGCCCGATGTCCACCCTGTATTCGTTCAGCGCAGAGACGCTCGCCGGCGCGCCGGCCCCGCTCGACGCGTATCGCGGCAAGGTGCTGCTGATCGTCAACACCGCGAGCGAGTGCGGTTTCACGCCGCAGTACGCGGGCCTGCAGAAGCTGTACGACCAGTACGCGGCGCGCGGCTTTTTCGTGCTCGGTTTCCCGTGCAACCAGTTCGGCAAGCAGGAGCCGGGCGACGCCGCGCAGATCGGCGCGTTCTGCGAGCGCAACTACGGCGTCACGTTCCCGATGTTCGCGAAGATCGACGTGAAGGGCGATCACGCGCATCCGCTGTACCGCTACCTGACCGACGAGGCGCCGGGCATTCTCGGCCTCAAGGCGATCAAGTGGAATTTCACGAAGTTCCTGGTCGATCGCGACGGGCGCATCGTCAAGCGCTACGCGCCGTCGACGAAGCCCGAGGAAATCGCCGCCGACATCGACAAGCTGCTGTGAGGGCGGCGGCCGGGCGGCTCCGATGTTGTCCGGGCCGCTACAGGATCGGCGCGAACAGCCGCGCGACGTGCATCGCGATGCGCCGCCACGCGGGCGACTGGCGGTATTCGTTGGCGTCGACCTCGTACGCCTGCGCGAAGTCGGCCTCGAGCATCGTCTCGACCTCGCCGGCGAACGCGCGGTCGACGGTCAGCACCATGATCTCGAAATTGAGCCGGAACGAGCGGTTGTCGAGATTGGCGCTGCCGATCGCCGCGGCGATGCGGTCGATCAGCACGACCTTCTGGTGCAGGAAGCCGGGCCGGTAGCGGAATACCTTCACGCCCGCATCGACGAGGTCGCGCGCGTACAGCTTCGACGCCTCGAACACCACGTAGTGATCGCGCCGGCTCGGGATCAGGATGCGCACGTCGACGCCGCGCATCACCGCGAGCTTCAGCGCGGAGATCACCGCCTCGTCGGGGACGAGATACGGTGTGGTGATCCAGACCCGCTCGCGTGCGGCATTGATCGCCTCGACGAAGAACAGCGAGCCGGTTTCCTGCTTGTCGGCCGGCCCCATCGGCACCGCGAGGCAATGCATGCCGTCGCCGGGCTCGGCCGGCGGCGGCAGCGCGATCGGCGGCAGCTTCTGCGTCGCCCAGTGCCAGTCTTCGGCGAACACGTACTGGATGCTCGCGACCACCGGGCCGCGGATCTCGATGTGCGTGTCGCGCCACGGCGACAGGCGCGGTTTCGCGCCGAGATACTCGACGCCGACGTTGTGGCCGCCGACGAACGCGCGATTGCCGTCGACCACGACGATCTTGCGATGGTTGCGGAAGTTCAGCTGGAAGCGGTTGACGAACTTCCGGTTGGTCGCGAACGGATGGACCTCGACACCGCCGCGGCGCAAGGTGTCGACGTAGCTGTGCGGCAGGTCGAAGCTGCCGATGCTGTCGTACAGCAGGCAGCAGCGCACGCCGGCGGCCGCGCGCGCGAGCAGCGAGTCGCGCAGCGTCTGGCCGAGCGCATCGTCGCGCACGATGAAGAACTGGACGACCACGTAGTCGCGCGCGGCGTCGATCGCCGACAGGATCGCCGAGAACGTCGCGTCGCCGTTCACGAGCGTGCGCACCGAGTTGCCGCCGAGGAACGGCATGCCGCCGAGCCGCGTCAGCGCGAGCACGGCGGACTGGCCGAGCGCGTCGGCGGCCGGACCGTCGGTCGCGTCGGTGCTGAGCCACGGCGAGCGCGGTGTGTGCATGCGCAACATTTCCAGCTCGTGGCGTCGCGCGTCGACGTAGCCGGAGAACTTGCTGCGGCCGAGGAACAGGTACGGAACGAGCGTCAGGTACGGCATGGCCGCAAGCGAGACGGCCCACGCGATCGCGCCTTGCGATGTGCGCGTGTTCATGATCGCGTGGCACGCCGCGACGATCCCGAGCACGTGGACGGTCAGGATCAGGGTGCCGAGATGTAGCCAGTCGAGGGTCATGGGCGCGTGACGGACTCCTGAAGTCGGGCGGCCGGGCGGCCGCCTACGCGCATCTTACCCAACCGTGCGGCGCAATGGTGCGCCGCACGGCGGGCGGGCCGGAAAGGCTCAGGCCTTGCGCGGCAGGTCCGACGCCTGGATCAGGAAGACGGCGTCGTCGCCCGCGCTGGTGGGCAGCCACGTGAGTTCGAGGCCGCCGAACGCGGCTTCGACGTGCTCGCGCTCGTTGCCGATCTCGACGACGAGCACGCCGTCGTCGTGCAGCCAGCGGTGCGCTTCGGCGACGATGCGCCGCACGATGTCCATGCCGTCGTCGCCGCCCGCGAGCGCCATCTCCGGCTCGTGCCGGTATTCGGGCGGCAGCGCGGCCATCGACGCCGCGTTCACGTACGGCGGGTTCGTCAGGATCACGTCGTAGCGCGAGCCCGGGTCGGTGCGGAAGGCGGGCAGCGGTGCGTAGAGGTCGCCGCGGTACAACCCGATGCGGTCCTCGAGGCCGTAGTCGCGCACGTTGATCTCGGCGACTTCGAGCGCCTTGTCCGACAGGTCGACCGCGTCGATCTCGGCATTCGGGAACGCGCTCGCGGCGAGGATCGCGAGGCAGCCCGAGCCCGTGCACAGTTCGAGCACCGCGCCGACCTGCTCGGGGTCGGCGACATACGGCTGCAGGCCGTCGTCGAGCAGCTCGCCGATGAACGAGCGCGGCACGATCACGCGTTCGTCGACGTAGAAGCGGTGGCCGTGCATCCACGCTTCATGCGTGAGGTACGCGGCCGGCACGCGGTCGGCCGCGCGCCGCTCGATCACCGCGAGCACGGCCGCGATCTCGTCGGGCAGCAGGCGCGCGTCGAGGAACGGCTCGAGCGTGTCGAGCGGCAGGTCGAGCGTGCGCAGCACGAGGTAGGCCGCTTCGTCGTACGCATTGTCCGAGCCGTGGCCGAACGCGAGCTTCGCCTTCGAGAAACGCGTGACCGCGTAGCGCAGCAGGTCGCGAACGGTGGCAAAAGGTGTCGTCATGCGAGGCTCCATCAGGCGATCAGTTGTTCGAGCACGCGGCGGTACACGTTCTTCAGCGGATCGACGAAGCGCACCTCGATGTGCTCGTCGATCTTGTGGATGCTGCCGTTCGGCGGGCCGAATTCGATCACTTGCGGGCAGATGCGTGCGATGAAGCGGCCGTCCGACGTGCCGCCCGTCGTCGACAGCTCGGTCGTGATGCCGGTCTCGGTGCGGATCGCGTTCTCCAGCGCGCCCGACAGTTCGCCGCGCGGCGTGAGGAACGGCAGGCCGCTGACCGACCACTTCAGCGTGTATTCGAGGCCGTGCTTGTCGAGAATCGCGTGCACGCGTGCCTGCAGGCCCTCGACCGTGCTGGCGGTCGAGAAGCGGAAGTTGAACATCAGGTCGGCGTGGCCGGGGATCACGTTGGTCGCGCCGGTGCCGGCGTGCAGGTTCGACACCTGCCAGGTGGTCGGCGGGAAATATTCGTTGCCTTCGTCCCACTGCTCGGCGGCGAGCTCGGCGAGCGCCGGCGCGAGCAGGTGGATCGGGTTCTTCGCGAGATGCGGGTACGCGATGTGGCCCTGCACGCCCTTGACGACCAGTTCGCCCGACATCGACCCGCGGCGGCCGTTCTTGACGACATCGCCGAGCTCGGTCGTCGACGTCGGCTCGCCGACGATGCAGTAGTCGAGGCGTTCGCCGCGCTCCTGCAGCAATTCGACGACCTTCACGGTGCCGTCGGTGGCCGGGCCTTCCTCGTCGCTCGTGATCAGGAACGCGATCGCGCCGCGGTGGCCGGGGTGGGCCGCGACGAATTCCTCGGACGCGACGACGAACGCCGCGAGCGACGTCTTCATGTCGGCCGCGCCGCGGCCGTACAGCTTGCCGTCGCGATGGGCGGGAATGAACGGCGGCGAGGTCCATTGCTCGAGCGGGCCGGTCGGCACGACGTCGGTGTGGCCCGCGAACGCGAGCAGCTTGCCGGCGCGGCCGTCGGCGCCGCGCTTGACGGCCCACAGGTTGGTCACGCCGTGCGACGCGATGGTCTCGCATTCGAAGCCGAGCGCGGCGAGGCGCTCGGTCATGATCTGCTGGCAGTGCTGGTC
Source organism: Burkholderia sp. Tr-20355 (assembly GCF_017104685.1). Classification (NCBI taxonomy): domain Bacteria; kingdom Pseudomonadati; phylum Pseudomonadota; class Betaproteobacteria; order Burkholderiales; family Burkholderiaceae; genus Burkholderia; species Burkholderia sp. Tr-20355. Next base: position 13,097 of record NZ_JAAGPK010000115.1, read on the forward strand.
GTCGGGCGTCACGGACGCGCGGGCGATCAGCTGTTCGGTAAGGGCTAGGGTGGCGGACATGGTTCGGACCACTTTCGATAAAAAATGCCGGCGCGGTGGCCGGCAGCGACGGGACGTCGGGCTGCGCCGACGGGCGCAGCGCGGGCGGCCCTAGGCGGCGAACAGCGCCGCGTATTGATCGGCCACGAAGCCGAGCGACTTCACGCGGCCGTTGACGACGAGCACGGGGCGCTTGATCACCGACGGCTTGTGGGTCATCAGCGCGACCGCGCCGGTTTTCGTTTCGGCGGCCGCCTTCATGGCGTCGTCCAGGCCGCGCCACGTGGTGCCGCGCTTGTTCACGAGCGCGTCGAGCGACACGTCCTTCAGCCAGTCCTCGATCAGCGGCGCGCTGACGCCGAGCTTCTTGAAGTCGTGAAACTCGAACTCGACGCCGTGATCGTCGAGCCACACGCGGGCCTTCTTCACGGTGTCGCAGTTCGGAATGCCGTAGACGACCACGGTGTGCGGCTTGGCCATCAGTCGCCTCGCAGCAGCTCGTTCAGGCCGACCTTCGCGCGCGTCTTCGCGTCGACCTTCTTGACGATCACCGCGCAGTACAGGCTGTGCGAACCGTCCTTCGACGGCAGGTTGCCGGCGACGACGACCGAGCCGGCCGGGATGCGGCCGTAGCTGACCTCGCCCGTCTCGCGATCGTAGATCTTCGTGCTCTGGCCGAGGTACACGCCCATCGAGATCACCGAGTTTTCCTCGACGATCACGCCTTCGACGACTTCCGAGCGTGCGCCGATGAAGCAGTTGTCTTCGATGATGACCGGGTTCGCCTGCAGCGGCTCGAGCACGCCGCCGATGCCGACGCCGCCCGACAGGTGCACGTTCTTGCCGATCTGCGCGCACGAACCGACCGTTGCCCACGTATCGACCATCGTGCCTTCGTCGACGTACGCGCCGATGTTGGTGTACGACGGCATCAGCACGACGTTCTTCGCGATGAACGAGCCGCGGCGTGCGATCGCCGGCGGCACGACGCGGAAGCCGCCCGCGGCGAAATCTTCGGCCGTGTAGTTCGCGAACTTCGACGGCACCTTGTCGTAGAACTGCGAGTAGCCGCCGGCCGGCATCGGCGCGTTGTCTTCCAGGCGGAACGACAGCAGCACGGCCTTCTTCAGCCACTGGTGCACGGTCCAGTTGCCGTCGATCTTCTCGGCGACGCGCAGTGCGCCGCGGTCGAGTTGTTCGATCGCGTGAGCGACGGCTTCGCGGACGTCGGCGGGCGCGGCCTTGGGCGACAGCTCGGCGCGGTTTTCCCAGGCGGTATCGATGATTTGCTGAAGTTGTTGCGACATGTTCGTTTTCGCAGGAGATGGATGGAATTGATCGGGATGGACGATTACCGCGCGAGAGCCCGGCAGAAATCGACGATGCGTTGCGCGCCCTCGACGCATTCGGGGGTGCCCGCGACGAGCGCGATCCGGATGAAATCGCGGCCCGGATTCGTGCCGTGCGCATCGCGCGCCAGGTACGAGCCGGGCAGAACCGTCACATTATAGTCGGCGTACAGGCGGCGGGCGAACTCGGTGTCCGACAGGCCGGTGCGCGACACGTCGGCCCACAGGTAGAACGCGGCGTCGGGCAGTTTCACGTCGATCACGTCGGCGAGCATCGGGGTGACCGTATTGAACTTCTGCAGGTACAGCGCGCGGTTCTCGCGCACGTGCGCCTCGTCGTTCCACGCGGCGATGCTCGCGTGCTGCCAGACCGGCGACAGCGCCGCGCCGTGGTACGTGCGGTACAGCAGGAATTGCTTCAGCAGCGCCGCGTCGCCGGCGACGAAGCCCGAGCGCATGCCCGGCACGTTCGAGCGCTTCGACAGGCTCGACAGCATCACGAGCCGCTCGAAGCCGCGGCCGAGGCGGTGCGCGGCCTCGAGGCCGCCGAGCGGCGGTGCGGCTTCGTCGAAATAGATTTCCGAGTAGCACTCGTCGGACGCGATCACGAAACCGTGGCGGTCGGACAGCGCGAACAGTTCGCGCCAGTCGTCGAGCGTCAGCACGGCGCCCGTCGGGTTGCCCGGCGAGCACACGTACAGCAGCTGCGTGCGCGCCCAGACGTCATCCGGCACGGCCGCGTAGTCGCACGCGAAGTTGCGGGCCGGGTCGCTGTTCGCGAAATAGGGTTCGGCACCGGCCAGCAGCGCCGCGCCTTCGTAAATTTGATAGAACGGATTCGGACAGAGTACGATCGCCTTCTCGCCGTGCGCGGTCGGGCGGGCGTCGATCACCGTCTGCGCGAGCGAGAACAGCGCCTCGCGCGACCCCGACACGGGCAGCACCTGCGTGGCCGGATCGATCGCCGGCAGCCCGTAGCGGCGCTCGAGCCAGTGCGCGATCGACGTGCGCAGCGCGTCCGAGCCGGCCGTGGCCGGGTACGACGCGAGGCCGTCGAGGGCGGCCACCACGGCGTCGCGGATCAACGCCGGCGTCGCGTGCTTGGGCTCGCCGATGCCGAAGCTGATCGGTTTGAGGTCGCCGGAAGGCGTCACGTCCTTGAACAGGGCGCGCAGCTTTTCGAAGGGATAGGGCTGGAGCGAGTCGAGTCGAGGGTTCACGGGCGAAGCGGCCATCGCGGCCGGTTGGAGCGAAAGAAGCGGCGGGCGTGCCGCACGGCTGCGAACGGGCGCCGACGGCGCGGGTCGCAACGGACGATTATAGCGTGACGGAATGCGGTCACGGCCGGCCGGAACGGCGGCCAGGCCCGCCGAATAAAGGGAATGAAGGGTATTGAACCAAATGAATAACGCGGTACGCGGCAGCCTGCCGACGCTGGCCATCCTGATCGGCGCATCGGTATGGGGCCTGATCTGGTATCCGTTGCGGATCCTCGCGTCGCTCGGCGTGACGGGTACGCTGGCCAGCGCGCTGACGAGCCTCGTCGCCTTCCTGTTCGTGGTCGTCGCGCGGCGCCGCACGATCGCGACGCTGCGCTGGCACTGGGTGCTGCCGGGCATCGCGTTGACGGCCGGCGTGACGAACCTCGGCTTCGTGTGGGGCACGATCCACGGCGAGGTGCTGCGCGTGATGCTGCTGTTCTACCTGACCCCGGCCTGGACCGCGGTCTACGCGCACTTCCTGTTGCGCGAGCGGCTGACCTGGGCCGGCGCGGGGCTCGCGGCGCTGTCGATCGGCGGGGCGATGCTGATGCTGTGGTCGCCGAAGCTCGGCCTGCCGCTGCCGGCCAACCCGGCCGAATGGGCCGGCCTCGCGGCCGGGCTGAGCTTCGCGATGAGCAACGTGCTCGTGATCAAGGCAAGCCGCGAACTGCCGGAGATGCGCGCGGAAATGCGCACCGCGACGCTGTTCGGCGGCGCGGCCGTGTTCGGCGCGATCGCGTCGCTGTTCGAAGGGCTGCCGGCCGCGCCGGCAGGCGGCCAGCTCGGCGTGGCCGCGCTGATCATCGCCGCGATCGGCGTGACGATGGCGTCGAACAACCTGCTCGTGCAATACGGCCTCGCCCGCGTGCCGGCGAACCGCGCGTCGATCATCATGCTGTTCGAGATCGTGATCACCGCGCTGTCGGCGTGGGTGTTCGCCAGCGAGCTGCCGACCGCGCGCGAATGGGCGGGCGGCGCGTGCATCGTGCTGGCCACGCTGCTGTCGAGCCGGGTCCATCGTGCCGCGCCCGCATCGGGCAAACCCGGCGACGGTCGGGACGGCGCACGCGCGATGGTATGATGGAAGCCGTTTGCGGGGCCCAACGCTGGATGCGCGCGGCCCCGTTTTTGAATTCCGGGGCGCGTCGCGCGCAGGGGCCCTCCGGCCCCGCGCAGTGCGGCCTCGTCCGTTTCACACCTTCTTCACATCCGATACCGCCGTGCGTCTGAGCTCGATCAAACTCGCTGGCTTCAAATCCTTCGTCGATCCCACGCATTTCCAGGTTCCGGGCCAGCTTGTCGGCGTGGTGGGCCCGAACGGGTGCGGCAAGTCCAACATCATCGATGCCGTGCGCTGGGTGCTCGGCGAGTCGCGCGCCTCCGAGCTGCGCGGCGAGTCGATGCAGGACGTGATCTTCAACGGCTCGACCGCACGCAAGCCCGGCAGCCGGGCCAGCGTCGAGCTGATCTTCGACAACTCCGACGGCCGCGCGGCCGGGCAGTGGGGCCAGTACGGCGAGATCGCCGTGAAGCGCGTGCTCACGCGCGACGGCACGTCGAGCTACTACATCAACAACCTGCCGGCGCGCCGCCGCGACATCCAGGACATCTTCCTCGGCACGGGCCTCGGGCCGCGCGCCTACGCGATCATCGGGCAGGGCATGATCGCGCGGATCATCGAGGCGAAGCCGGAAGAGCTGCGCGTGTTCCTCGAGGAAGCCGCCGGCGTGTCGAAGTACAAGGAGCGCCGCCGCGAAACCGAGAACCGCCTGCACGACACGCGCGAGAACCTGACGCGCGTCGAGGACATCGTCCGCGAGCTCGGCGCGAACCTCGAGAAGCTCGAGGCGCAGGCCGTCGTCGCGACCCGGTACAAGGAACTCGTCGCCGACGGCGAGGAGAAGCAGCGCCTGCTGTGGCTGCTGCGCAAGAACGAGGCCGCCGGCGAGCAGCAGAAGCAGCAGCGCGCGATCGAGCAGGCGCAGATCGACCTCGAGGCGCAGACGGCGAAGCTGCGCGAAGTCGAGGCGCAGCTCGAGACGCTGCGCGTCGCGCACTACTCGGCGAGCGACGCGATGCAGGGCGCGCAGGGCGCGCTCTACGAGGCCAACGCCGAGGTCAGCCGCCTCGAAGCCGAGATCAAGTTCATCGTCGAATCGCGCAATCGCGTGCAGGCGCAGATCGCCGCGCTGAACGCGCAGCGCGAGCAATGGCGCGCGCAGGCCGAAAAGTCGCAGGACGAGCTGGAGGAGGCCGAGGAGGCCCGCGCGATGGCCGACGAAAAGGCCGCGCTCGCCGAAGACAACGCGGCCGCGAAGCACGATGCGCTGCCGGCGCTCGAAGCGAAGTGGCGCGACGCGCAGGCGCAGCTCAACGACGAGCGCGCGCGGATCGCGCAGACCGAGCAGTCGCTGAAGCTCGAGGCGGCGCACCAGCGCAACGCCGACCAGCAGCTGCAGCAGCTTCAGCAGCGCCACGAGCGCCTGAAGAGCGAAGCGGGCGGGCTCGACGCGCCGGACGAGGCGCAGCTCGAGGAGCTGCGCATGCAGCTGGCCGAGCAGGAAGAGATCCTCGCCGAAGCGCAGGCGCGCCTGGCCGACGCGCAGGAAACCGTGCCGCGCCTCGACGGCGAGCGCCGCGCCGCGCAGGAGCGCGTGCAGGCCGAAGCCGCGCAGATCCACCAGCTCGAGGCGCGCCTTGCCGCGCTGAAGCAGCTGCAGGAAAACGTGCAGACCGAAGGCAAGGTGCAGCCGTGGCTCGACAAGCACGAGCTGGGCGCGTTGCCGCGTCTGTGGAAGAAGCTGCACGTCGAGGCCGGCTGGGAAGCGGCGCTCGAGGCCGTGCTGCGCGAGCGCCTCGCGGCGCTCGAAGTGTCGAATCTCGACTGGGTGAAGGCGTTCGCGACCGATGCGCCGCCGGCGAAGCTCGCGTTCTACGCGCCGCCCGCGGCCGGTGAGCCGCCCGCCGCGGTGGCCGGGCTGCGTCCGGTGCTGTCGCTCGTGCGCATCGACGACGCGGGCATCCGCGCGGTGCTCAACGACTGGCTCGGCAGCGTGTACGTCGCCGACGACGTCGCGCAGGCGCTTGCCGCGCGTGCGCAGCTGCCGGCAGGCGGCGCGTTCGTCGTCAAGGCCGGCCATATCGTCACGCGCGTCGGCGTGCAGCTGTACGCCGCCGATTCGGAGCAGGCCGGGATGCTGGCCCGCCAGCAGGAAATCGAAAACCTGACGCGCCAGGTGCGCGCGCAGGCATTGCTCGCCGACGAGGCGCGCACGGCCGCCGTGCGTGCGGAAGCCGCGCACACGCAGGCCACGCAGGCGCTCGGCGACGTGCGCGCGCAGGCCGAACGTGCGACCCAGCGCGTGCACGCGCTGCAGATGGACGTGCTGAAGCTGGCGCAGGCGCACGAACGTTACACGCAGCGCAGCACGCAGATCCGCGAGGAACTCGAGGAAATCGGCGCGCAGATCGAGGAGCAGCGCGCGCTGCGCGCGGAATCGGAAGCGAATTTCGAGCGCTTCGACGGCGAGCTCGCGGAGCTGCAGGCGCGCTTCGAAGACAACCAGCTCGCATTCGAATCGCTCGACGAATCGCTGACGCAGGCGCGCCAGGAAGCGCGCGACCTCGAGCGCGGCGCGAACGACGCGCGCTTCGCCGCGCGCAACGCGGTGACGCGGATCGACGAGCTCAAGCGCAGCATCCAGGTCGCGCACGAGCAGAGCGAGCGCGTCGCCGGGTCGCTCGAAGACGCGCGCGCCGAACTCGAGACGATCAACGAGCAGACCGCGCACACGGGCCTGCAGGACGCGCTCGAGATTCGCGCGGTGAAGGAAGAGGCGCTGCAGGCCGCACGGATCGAGCTCGACGACCTGACCGCGAAGCTGCGCGCGTCGGACGAGCAACGCCTCGTGGCCGAGCGCTCGCTGCAGCCGCTGCGCGACCGCATCACCGAGCTGCAGCTGAAGGAGCAGGCCGCGCGCCTGTCCGTCGAGCAGTTCGCCGAGCAGCTCGCGGCGGCCGAGGTCGACGAGGCCGCGCTGTCCGCGAAGCTGACGCCGGACCTGAAGCCGTCGTACCTGCAGGGCGAAGTCACGCGCCTGAACAACGCGATCAACGCGCTCGGCCCGGTGAACATGGCCGCGCTCGACGAGCTGAAGGCCGCGAGCGAGCGCAAGGTGTTCCTCGACGCGCAGTCGGCCGACCTGATCGACGCGATCACGACGCTCGAGGATGCGATCCACAAGATCGACCAGGAAACCCGCACGCTGCTGCAGGGCACCTTCGACGAGGTCAACCGTCATTTCAGCGACCTGTTCCCGCGTCTGTTCGGCGGCGGCCAGGCGAAGCTGATCATGACGGGCGACGAGATTCTCGATGCCGGCGTGCAGGTGATGGCGCAGCCGCCGGGCAAGAAGAACGCGACGATTCACCTGCTGTCGGGCGGCGAGAAGGCGCTGACCGCGACCGCGCTGGTGTTCGCGATGTTCCAGCTGAACCCGGCGCCGTTCTGTCTGCTCGACGAGGTCGACGCGCCGCTCGACGACGCGAACACCGAGCGTTTCGCGAATCTCGTGCGCGCGATGTCCGACAAGACGCAGTTCCTGTTCATCTCGCACAACAAGATCGCGATGGAAATGGCGCAGCAACTGATCGGCGTGACGATGCAGGAGCAGGGCGTGTCGCGGATCGTCGCGGTGGACATGGAAACGGCCGCGGGTTTTGCCCAGAATTGACGTTTGACGAAACCGGATCGCGTTCGCGCGGCGCATGACGCGCCCGTTCGCGGTCCCGACAAAAAGAATTGCTGATGGAGCGTGCATGGACGAGTTGACACTCGGTTTGATCGGCGCGGGTGCTGTCGTGGTGGGCGGCGTCGTGGTCTACAACGCGTGGCAGGGCGCGAAAGTACGGCGCAGGATGCCGCGCCCGATGCCGGAGGAAGCGGCCGAGGCGATGAACCGCCCCGAGCGCGACGAAGAGTTGCCGTTCATCGAGCCGGTGCGTCAGCCGGTGCGCCGCGAGCCCGCGGCCCCGGTCGCGGCCGCCGCCGCTGCGTCGGCGGATGTCGCGCGCGTCGAACCGACGTTCGGCGGGGTCGCACCGGCCGACACGCCGGCCGATCTGCAGGCCGAGGCGACCGGCGGCGATACGCCGTCCGAGGCGATCGAACCGGCCGCCGGTGAAGCGGCCGCACACGCCGCCGAGCACGCGGCAACCGGCGAGGCGTCCGAACCGGCCGAGCCGACCGAACCCGTGATCCCGGCCGCGACGACGATTTCGTCGGCGCCGCCCGCGATCGTCGATCGCCGGATCGATTGCATCGTGCCGATCCGCCTCGCCGGGCCGCTGCCGGGCGACAAGATCCTGCCGGCCGCGCAGCGGCTGCGCCGCGCGGGCAGCAAGCCCGTGCACATCGAAGGCAAGCCGGAAGGCGGCCAGTGGGAGCTGCTGCAGAACGGCGTGCGCTACGAGGAACTGCGCGCGGCCGCGCAGCTCGCGAACCGCAGCGGCGCGCTGAACGAACTCGAATTCTCGGAATTCGTGACGGGCGTCCAGCAGTTCGCCGACACGATCGACGGCGCCCCGGAATTCCCGGACATGATGGAAACGGTCGCGATGGCGCGCGAGCTCGACGCATTCGCCGCGCAGTGCGACGCGCAGCTGTCGATCAACGTGATGTCGGACGGCGCGCCGTGGTCGGCGAACTACGTGCAGGCGGTCGCGTCGCAGGACGGGCTGCTGCTGTCGCGTGACGGCACGCGGTTCGTGAAGCTCGACGCGAAGCAGAACCCGGTGTTCATGCTGCAGTTCGGCGACACGAACTTCCTGCGCGACGACCTGACCTACAAGGGCGGCAACATGATCACGCTGGTGCTCGACGTGCCGGTTGCCGAAGAGGACATCCTGCCGTTCCGGTTGATGTGCGACTACGCGAAATCGCTGTCCGAACGGATCGGCGCGCGCGTCGTCGACGATTCGCGCCGGCCGCTGCCGGAATCGACGCTGCTCGCGATCGAGCAGCAGCTGATGAAGTTGTACGCGAAGCTCGAGGAAGCCGGCATCCCGGCCGGTTCGGCCGTCACGCGCCGCCTCTTCAGCCAGTAACGCGACGGCGCGGACGGCGGGCGTGCGCGCCACCGTTCGCCGCTGCGGCGCGCACCCTTCCGTGTGCGCCGCAACACGCTCGTCGGGCTTGCATTGCACGCCCCGTCGCGGCGTCAAACTGAGATAATCGGGCATCCGATTTTTCAGAACGAATCTGCCGCCAGCATGGCCCGAACCCAAGCCGAACCGCCAGCCAGCCAGCCCGACGCGCGTGCCGCGTGGCTGCGCGACCAACTCGAGCGGGCGAACCACGCCTATTACGTGCTCGACCAGCCGGATCTGCCCGACGCCGAATACGACCGGCTGTTCCTCGAACTGCAGCAGCTCGAAACCGACCATCCCGAACTCGTGACGCCCGATTCGCCGACGCAGCGCGTGGGCGGCGAGGCGGCCGGCGGCTTCACGCCGGTCGTCCACGACGCGCCGATGCTGTCGCTGAACAACGGCTTCGCCGACGAGGACATCGTCGCATTCGACAAGCGTGTCGCCGATGCGCTCGACAAGCCGACCGATCTCGCCGGCTCGGTGACGGAACCCGTCGAATACGCGTGCGAACTGAAATTCGACGGTCTCGCGATCTCGCTGCGCTACGAGCAGGGCGTGTTCGTGCAGGCTTCGACGCGCGGCGACGGGACGACGGGCGAGGACGTGACCGAGAACGTGCGCACGATCCGCTCGATTCCGCTGAAACTGAAGGGCAAGCACGTACCGGCCGTGCTCGACGTGCGCGGCGAGGTGCTGATGTTCAAGCGCGATTTCGCACGCCTGAACGAACGCCAGCGCGCGGCCGAGCAGCGCGAATTCGCGAATCCGCGCAACGCGGCGGCCGGCAGCCTGCGCCAGCTCGATTCGAAGATCACCGCGCAGCGTCCGCTGTCGTTCTTCGCGTACGGGATCGGCGTGCTCGACGGGATGCCGATGCCCGACACGCACAGCGCGCTGCTCGACTGGTACGAGTCGCTCGGCCTGCCCGTGAACCGCGAGCGCGCGGTCGTGCACGGCGCCGAGGGCTTGCTCGATTTCTTCCGCAAGGTCGGCGAGAAGCGCGAGTCGCTGCCGTACGACATCGACGGCGTCGTCTACAAGGTCAACCGGCGCGACGAGCAGGAGCGCCTGGGCTTCGTGTCGCGTGCGCCGCGCTTCGCGCTCGCGCACAAGTTTCCCGCACAGGAAGCGCTGACGAAGCTCGTCGCGATCGACGTGCAGGTCGGCCGCACCGGCGCGATCACGCCGGTCGCGCGCCTCGAGCCCGTGTTCGTCGGCGGCGCGACCGTGACCAATGCGACGCTGCACAACGAGGACGAAGTGCGCCGCAAGGACATCCGGATCGGCGACACCGTGATCGTGCGCCGCGCGGGCGACGTGATTCCCGAGGTGGTCGGCGCGCTGCTCGACCGGCGTCCGGCCGACGCGGCCGAATTCGTGATGCCGACCGAATGCCCGGTGTGCGGCTCGAAGATCGAGCGCCTGCCGGACGAGGCGATCGCCCGCTGCACGGGCGGCCTGTTCTGCCCGGCGCAACGCAAGCAGGCGCTGTGGCACTTCGCGCAGCGCCGCGCGCTCGACATCGACGGGCTCGGCGAGAAGATCATCGACCAGCTCGTCGAACTGAAGCTCGTGCGCACGCCGGCCGACCTGTTCAATCTCGGTTTCGCGACGCTGGCCGAGCTCGACCGCTTCGCGGAGAAGTCCGCGCAGAATCTGCTCGACTCGCTCGAGAAGGCGAAGCACACGACGCTGGCGCGCTTCATCTACGGCCTCGGCATCCGCCACGTCGGCGAATCGACCGCGAAGGATCTCGCGAAGCATTTCGGCTCGCTGACGCCGATCATGGACGCGTCGATCGAGGAACTGCTCGAAGTCAACGACGTCGGCCCGATCGTCGCCGAGTCGATCCACCAGTTCTTCGCGGAAGCGCACAACCGGACGGTGATCGAGCAGCTGCGCGCGCCGGGCAAGGTCACGTGGCCGGAAGGGCCGCCCGCGCCGAAGGCGCCGCAGGGCGTGCTGGCCGGCAAGACGGTCGTGCTGACGGGCACGCTGCCGAACCTCACGCGCGATGCCGCGAAGGAGATGCTCGAGGCGGCGGGCGCGAAGGTCGCGGGCTCGGTATCGAAGAAGACGGATTACGTGGTCGCGGGCGCCGAAGCCGGCAGCAAGCTCGCGAAGGCCGAGGAACTCGGCATCCCCGTGCTGGACGAAGACGGTCTGCACCAACTCCTGGAGGGCAATACGCCATGATTCGCGAGATCCTGAAGATGGGCGATCCGCGCCTGCTCGACATCGCCAAGCCGGTCGAGCAGTTCGATACCCCCGAACTGCACGAAATCGTCGCGGACATGTTCGAGACGATGCATCACGCGAACGGCGCCGGGCTGGCCGCGCCGCAGATCGGCATCGGCCTGCAGATCATCATCTTCGGCTTCGGCAACAACAACCGCTACCCGGACGCGCCGCCGGTGCCGGAGACCGTGCTGATCAACCCGAAGGTCGAGTACATGCCGCCGGACATGGAAGAGGGCTGGGAAGGCTGCCTGTCGGTGCCGGGCATGCGCGGCGTCGTCAGCCGCTACGCGAAGGTGCGCTACAGCGGCTTCGACCAGTTCGGCGCGAAGATCGACCGCGTCGCCGACGGGTTCCACGCGCGCGTGGTCCAGCATGAATACGATCACCTGATCGGCAAGCTGTATCCGATGCGGATCACCGACTTCACGCGCTTCGGCTTCACCGAGGTGCTGTTCCCGGGGCTCGACCCGACCGACGACGACTGATCGTCCGCGTCCGGCGGACAAGAAAAAAGCCCGCTTGCGCGGGCTTTTTCATTGCATGGCGCACCGGGTGTGCCCGCGCTCAGAACGTCTCGTCGGCCGACAGGTAGCGCCATTGGCCTTGCGGCAGCGCGCCGAGCATCACGCGGCCCATGCGCACGCGCTTCAGGCCGATCACCTCGAGGCCGACCAGTTCGCACATGCGGCGGATCTGGCGCTTCTTGCCTTCGCGCAGCACGAAGCGCAGTTGCTCGCCGTTCTGCCAACTGACCATCGCGGGCTTCAGCGCGACGCCGTCGAGTTCGAGGCCGTGGCGCAGCTTCGCGAGCGATTCCGCCGGGAAGTGCTGGTCGATGTCGATGAGCCGCTCGCCGAAGCGCACGCGCACCAGGTACTCCTTGTCGATGTCCGACTGCTCGCCGATCAGCTGCTTCGCGATCACGCCGTTCTGCGTCAGCACGAGCAGGCCGGTCGAGTCGATGTCGAGCCGGCCGGCCGGCGCGAGCGCGTGCAGGTGTTGCGGCGAGAAGCGCACCGGCGAATGGTCGCCGCTCCAGCGGTTCGCGCGCGTGATCAGCACGGCCGCCGGCTCGTAGCCGTCTTCGGCCTGACCCGAGACGTAGCCGACCGGCTTGTGCAGCAGGATCGTCACCTGCGCGGCCTGCGCGGCGCTCGCGCGCTCGTCGATCTCGATCTTCTGGTCCGCGCGGACCTTGGTGCCGAGCGTGTCGATGCGTTCGCCGTCGACGAGCACCCAGCCTTTTTCGATCCATTCGTCGGCTTCGCGGCGCGAGCACATGCCGAGCTCGGACATCCGCTTCGACAGGCGCATCAGGCCCGTTTCGTCGCCGTAGTCGACGTCGGCCGACGCACGCTTGACCGGTTGCGCGGTCTTGACCGCGCCGAACGAGCGGCGCTCGCCATCGCGTGCGGGACGGGCCGGACGGTCGCCGAAGCTGCGCTTCGCGCCTTCGCCGGATGCCTTGTCGCGATAGGACGGGCGTTTGTCGTCGTCGCCACCCGCGCGGCGCGGGCGAGCATCGTCGTCACGACGCGGCGGACGGTCGGACGACGGGCGGCGGTCGGCGAAGCTGCGCTTTGCACCTTCGCCGACAGCCTTGTCGCGATAGGACGGGCGTTTGTCGTCGTCGCCACCCGCGCGGCGCGGGCGGGCATCGTCGTCACGACGCGGCGGACGGTCGGACGACGGGCGGCGGTCGCCGAAGCTGCGCTTTGCACCTTCGCCGGCAGCCTTGTCGCGATAGGACGGGCGTTTGTCGTCGTCGCCACCCGCGCGGCGCGGGCGGGCATCGTCGTCACGACGCGGCGGACGGTCGGACGACGGGCGGCGGTCGCCGAAGCTGCGTTTTGCGCCTTCGCCGGCAGCCTTGTCGCGATAGGACGGGCGTTTGTCGTCGTCGCCACCCGCGCGGCGCGGGCGGCCATCGTCGTCACGACGCGGCGGACGATCGGACGACGGGCGGCGGTCGCCGAAGCTGCGTTTTGCGCCTTCGCTGGCAGCCTTGTCGCGATAGGACGGGCGTTTGTCGTCGCCACCCGCGCGGCGCGGGCGCGCATCGTCGTCACGACGCGGCGGACGGTCGGACGACGGGCGGCGGTCGCCGAAGCTGCGCTTTGCACCTTCGCCGGCAGCCTTGTCGCGATAGGACGGGCGTTTGTCGTCGTCGCCACCCGCGCGGCGCGGGCGG
>NZ_JAAGPK010000116.1:0-26094 GCF_017104685.1 Burkholderia sp. Tr-20355
AGAAGCTCGCTGACGACATCGGCAGCGGCACGCTCGGTCTCGTCCAGCAGGCCAACCCGGGTGACGACATCACCGTCGGCGCGAACACCGACGGCAATGCCGTGAACTTCAGCAGCAAGACCGGCGCCCGCAAGCTCGCAGGCGTCGCGGCAGGTGACGTGTCGGCGACGAGTACCGAAGCCGTCAACGGTTCGCAACTGCATGGCGTGTCCGACAGCGTCGCTTCCGCAATCGGCGGCAATTCGAAGGTGAACTCGGACGGCTCGATCTCCGCACCGTCCTTCACCGTCGGCGACGGCAGCGGCGGCACGAAGATCGTCAACTCGGTCGGCGACGCCGTCACCAATCTCGACGGTCGCATGACGACCAACGAAGGCGGCCTCAAGAAGCTTTCCGAGCAGTTCGAAAGCGGCACGCTCGGCCTCGTCCAGCAGAATCCGACGACGGGCGGCATCACGGTCGGCGCAAACACCGGCGGCTCGGTGGTGAACTTCACGGGCACCGGCGGCGCGCGCGTGCTGTCCGGCGTCGCGAACGGCGTGGACGACGACGACGTCGTGACGGTGTCGCAGCTCCGTGCAACCGGACTGATCGACTACACGGGCAAGGAAGTCGGCGCGGTCACGTACGACTCGGGCCTGAATTTCGACACGGTGACGTTCGCCGGCACGTTCGGCACGAAGCTGCAGCGCGTCGCCGCTGGCGAAATCAGCGCGACGAGCATGGACGCGATCAACGGCAGCCAGTTGTTCGACCTGCAGGAGCAGTTCGCGAAGCAGTACGGCGAACTGAGCGGCCAGTTCGGCGACCTGTCGAACCGCTTCGACGATCTGTCGGACCGTCTCGGCGAACTCGAAACGAACCCCGGCACGGGCGGCCCGGGCACGGGCGACGGCTCGACCGTCGTCGGCGAAGGCGCGGTGGCAACGGGCGAAAACAGCTCGGCGATCGGCGACAGCGCGCTCGCGTCCGGCGAGAACAGCTCGGCTGTCGGCCAGGGGGCGGTCGCATCGGGCAGCAACGGTTCGGCCATCGGCCAGGGTTCGACGGCATCGGGCAGCAACAGCTCGGCCGTCGGTCAGGGCGCGGTCGCGTCGGGCAACAACGGTTCGGCCATCGGCCAGGGCTCGGTCGCGTCGGGCGAAAACGGCACGGCGCTCGGCCAGGGCGCGGTTGCATCCGGCAAGGACAGCACCGCACTCGGCCAGGGCGCATCGGCCACGGGCAGCGGCTCGGTCGCGATCGGCCAGGGCTCGGTGGCGGCGGAAGCCAACACCGTCTCGTTCGGCAACGGCACGGAAGAAGGCAACCGCCGGCTCGTCAACATCGCGGACGGCATCAACGCCAGCGATGCGGCCACGAAGGGCCAGCTCGACCGCGCGATGGAATCGGTCGACCAGCGCTTCAACGACACGAACCGCGCGATCAACGACGTCGCGAAGAACGCGTATGCCGGTATCGCGGCCGCGATGGCGATGCCGAACATGACGCCGTCGCAACCGGGCAAGACCGTCGTCGCGGTCGGCGCCGCGAACTTCAAGAGCGGCTCGGCGATCGCCGCCGGCGCCACCTACCGGTCGCGCAGCGGCAACTGGCTCGTGAACGGCGCGACGTCAATCACGTCGGTCGGCGACGTGGGTGTCCGTGCGCAAGTCGGCTACGAGTTCTGACCGAAGGGCTCCGCGCAAGCGGAGTGCCGACCCGACGCGGAAGGGCATCGCCCCTTCCGCTTGTCGGCCGACGGCCAGTGGCGATTCCCGCGAGTTGCCACCGGCCGTCGGTGCGACGGGATCGCGACCGCCAGCGGTATCGCCGGCGGCCGTGCCCGTGTGCCGACTTCCACCCAGCCTCGACAACGCCTACCGCAACCCGCCGCATGGCGCGGCGCAACGCGCAATCTCAACATGAACAGAACCTTCCCCATCCGCATCGTGATCGCCGACGACCATCCGGCGGTCGTCATCGGCGCGCGCTACGAATTGTCCGCGACGAATACGGTGTCGGTCGTCGCGACCGCGCACAATTCGACGGAACTGATGGACGCGCTCGCGCAGCATCCGTGCGACGTACTCGTGTCGGACTACGCGATGCCGGGCGTCGAGCACGGCGACGGCCTCACGATGTTCACGAGCATCCTGAAGCGCTTTCCCGGCCTGAAGATCGTCGTGATGACGATGATGGAGAACGCGGTCGCGCTGCGCGCGCTGATCGACATCGGCATCGCGTGCATCGTCAGCAAGTCGGACATGCCGAATCATCTGACGATGGCGATTCACGCGGCCTATACGAACGGCCGCTACCTGTCGCCGTCGATGGACCGGATCATGCGCAACACGGGCAGCGTCAGCGGCAGGCCGCCGGCACTGTCGGCTCGCGAGGTGGAAGTCATCCGCCTGTTCGCGTCGGGGCTGTCGGTCAACGAAATCGCCGACAAGCTGAGCCGCAGCAAGAAAACCATCAGTACGCAGAAGAGTTCGGCCATGCAGAAGCTCGGCATCGAGCGCGACGTCGACCTGGTGCGTTACGCGATTTCGTGCGGGCTCGTGACCGACCACGGTTATTCGACATCCGCACGCGGCGACGGCGCAAACGGGTAACGCCGCCGCGGAAGACCGAAACAAAAAGCCCCGGCGCCTTGCGGCCGCCGGGGCTTTCGCGCGTCGGTGCGATCCGGCGCGCTGATCTTCGCCGGCACGTTCCCGTGCCGCCGGTGTCGTCGCACCTGCCGTCAGGCCGGATCGACGCCGCCCTCCTCCCTGGTTTCGCCGCCGCGCCCTTCGCTGGCCGACGCGGCGACGATCCCGTGCTCGATCGCGTAGCGCAGCAGGTCGATGTCCTTGTCGATCCCGAGCTTTTCCATCGCGCGCGCCTTCTGCGTACTGATGGTTTTCTTGCTGCGGCTCAGCTTGTCGGCGATCTCGTTGACCGTGAGGCCCGACGCATAGAGCCGCACCACTTCGAGTTCGCGGTCGCTGAGATCGCGCTTCTGGTCGGCGGCCCGCGCGCTCGAATGCGACGTGAGCGTGCGCACCACCTTCTCCACCGACGGCGAGTAATAGGTGCCGCCCGTCGCGGCCGCGTGAATCGCGGGAATCAGATGATCGATCGTGTCGGACTTGCTGACGATGCACTCGATGCCGAGCCGCGTCAGCGCGCCGACCACGGCCGGATTGTCGAGCATGGTCAGCACGACCAGCTTGACGGCCGGGTGATTGCGCTGGAGATAGGAGAACAGCGTGATGCCGTCGCCGTGCGCGCTGCCCGGCATCGCATAGTCGGACACCACGACGTCGCATACGCCGGCCTCGACGAGCCGGATCAGCTCGGTCGAATTGACTGCCTTGCCGGTCAACCGGATCGTCGGCACCGACGACAGCCCGTGCTCGACGCCGACCAGCATCGCCGGGTGGTCGTCGGCCAGTACCACGCGTATCAGATAGCTTCCCATAGTCGTCCAGATTTGCGCGGCAACCGTCGCGGCCGGCTCGCCGCCCGCGGGCGGCGCCGACCGCGCGCAGCGCGGCGTCGTGGATCGTAATTGGGCGCTATCTTCGCACGAAAACGGGGCCGTCAGCCATCGTCCCGGCCGGCGGCGGCCGCCGCCGCACCGCGCACCGCCATGAAAAAAACCGCCGGCTCATGACGAGCGGGCGGTTCCAGGTACAGGGCGGGCGGGTGGGAGCGTCCTTCCATCGGCTCAGTGCCGATCGAGTCCCCGCACGTACCGGTGGAGCGTCATGCGTGACGCATTACTTCGCATCGATCCGGATCTCGACGCGGCGGTTCTGCGCGCGGCCTTCCGCGGTCGCGTTGGACGCAACCGGGTCGGCGGCGCCGAGGCCTTCCGACACGAACGACTGCGCCTTCAGGCCGTTGCTGCTCAGGTAGTTCATCACGTTGCGGGCCCGCGACGCCGACAGCGCCAGATTGTGCGTCTTGCTGCCGGTCGAATCGGTGAAGCCCGTGATGGCCACGCGGCGGAATTCGATGCCGCCGTTGATCTGCACGAAGCGGTCGAGCTGGCTGCGCGCCTCCGGCGTCAGTACCGCGCTGTCGAACGCGAAGTTCGCGTCGCCCTGCAGCAGCACCTGGCGCTGCTGAACCGGCTGCGGCGCCGGTTGCGGTTGCGGTGCCGGCGGCGCGGCCTGCACGACCGGCTGCGGCTTGCCGCACATGAACGTGATCTCGCGCGGGTCCTTCATCGGTGCGCGGCTGTACACGCGGTCGATCATCTCGAGCGGCGTGAAACCCTTGCCCTGGCAGAATTCTTCCGCCGCACGGGCGCAGGCGTTCGCGCTGCCGAGCAGCCCATCACAGCTCACG
This sequence comes from Burkholderia sp. Tr-20355, assembly GCF_017104685.1. Classification (NCBI taxonomy): domain Bacteria; kingdom Pseudomonadati; phylum Pseudomonadota; class Betaproteobacteria; order Burkholderiales; family Burkholderiaceae; genus Burkholderia; species Burkholderia sp. Tr-20355. The sequence continues at coordinate 4,324 of NZ_JAAGPK010000116.1, forward strand.
CGAAATACGTTGTCCGGCTTGCCCGGAATCGACACCGCCCGAATGTCGTAGGTGACGCCCGATTGCGTCGTGCACGCACCGAGCGCCATCGCGATCGCGCCGATCGATGCCGCGCGCAACAACAAGGTTTTCATGGTCATGGTGAAACATCCGCCGTGACGGCGGACGCCTGGAAAAAGTTGAATGGAGTCAGTCGGATCGACGTCGCGGGCGGGGCGCGATGCCCCGCCCGGCGACTTACCACTGATACGAAGCGCCCACGCCGACGGTGTTGCCGCCGCTCGACATGCCCACGCCGGCCTTCATCTTCAGGTTCTGCGTGATGCGGGCCTCGCCGCCGAACGCCACCGCCTGATAGCCCTTGTAGGTCGCGCCGCCGATACCGAACGACACCGTCTTGCCCGGATCGACGCCCGGAATCATCGTCAGCGCGGTGGCAGCGGCGATGCCGGAGTACGCGTTGCGCGACAGGTCGTTGACCTGACCTTGCACGCCGCCGATCGCGCGATCCATCTGGCCCTTCGTCGCCGCGTCGGACGCGTTCACGCCATCGGCCAGGTTCGAGATCGTGCGCTTCTGATCGGCCGTACCGACGGACACGGTGTTGTCGCTCGACGCCACCGAACCGGCGCCCAGCGCGACGGAGTTCTTGCCCGATGCGTTCGCACCTTCGCCGATCGCCGTCGACTTCTCGCCGGACGCGTTCGCGCTGCTGCCGATCGCGGTCGCCCCTTCGGCGCTGCTCTTCGCGCCCGAACCGATCGCCGTACCGTTGCTGCTCGATACGTTCGCGTTCGAACCGACGACCGTGGCGTTGTTCGCGCCCGTCCCGATCGTCGAGCCCGAACCCGCGGCCGTGTTGCCCGTGCCGCTGCCTGCGTTCGCCTTCGTCGTACCGTCCGCACCCACGTCGGTACCGGCGAAGTAGTCGTTGCCGGTACCGCCATCGCCCGGATTGCCCGTGCCCGGGTTCCGCTCCAGTTCGCCGACACGGTCGTCGAGGCCGCCGATCTTGTCGTTCAGTTCGCTCAACTGCCCGAAGTTCACCGCGTCATACCGGCTCGAACCGTCCGCGACGTTGCCCAGGCGCACCGGTGCCGCGCCCGAGCCGCCGAGGGTCACCGAACCGTAGTTCGGCGTGCCGTCCTTGTTCAGGTCGTAACGCACCGCGAGCGAATCGGTCGCGCCGTACTGCGCGGCGGCCTGGACTGCTTCGGCCACGGTCTTGTACTTGCTGCCGTTGACCTCGATCGACGTATCCGCGAGCTTGCCGTCCGCATCGACCGTCGTCCCGCCGCCGATCACGTCCGCCACGCTCTGCGCGGTGCCGTGCAGCTGCGCACCGTTGATCGCATCGCGGCTCGTCGCGCTCACCGCTCCCGCGCCCACGCCGGTCAGCACCCGGTCGCCCGCCGTGCCCGCGAAGTTCACGGACGTGCCGTCCGTCTCCTTCGCGACCGTGATCTCGCGCGTGTCCGCGTCCTGCTGGACGAGGCCGATCGAGCCGTGAGCGAGGCTGCTCGAGATGTTCTCGATCGCGTCGCCGACGTTGTTGTACGTCTTGTCGTTGACGGTGTACGTCGGGCTCGTCACCTTGCCGTTCGCGTCGACGGTCGAACCGCCGCCCAGCGCATCCGCCACGCTCTTCGACGCGCCATACAGCTGCGAGCCGTTCACGGCGTCCATGCTGGTCGCGTTCACCGCGCCCGCCTTCACGTTCGACAGCGTCGTGCCGTTCGCGCCCTTCAGCGTGATCTGGTCGAAGTTCGCCGAACCGTTCGCCTGCTTGTCGTACGTCACGGCGAGCGACGTCAGGCCCGCCCCCGGGTTCGCCGGATCGACCGGCGCCACCAGGCCCGCGTCCTGCAACTGGCCCACGTTGATCGCATCGTGACGGTCCACGCCGTCCGCGACGTTCTTCAGCGCCACGGGAGCCGCCGCGCCCGCGCCGCCCAGCGTCACCGAACCGAGGTTCGGCGTGCCGTCCGCGTTGCGGTCGTACGTCACCGCCGCGATCGACTGGCCCGTTGCCGGATCCACCAGCCCCGAATCGGCCAGCTGCTTGTTGATCACGGTGATGTTTTCCGTGTTCGTCGTCGTACGGCCGTCGAGGTTCGACAGTGCGTCGCCCACGTTGTTGTACGACTTCGACTTCGACGCATCCGCCGGGTCGGCCAGCGAGTACGACGGGTTCGTCACCTTGCCGTCCGCGCCCACGGTCGAGCCGCCGCCCAGCGAATCGGCCACGCTCTGTGCCGTGCCATGCAGCTGCGAGCCGTTGATCGCGTCCGTGCTCGTGGCCGTCACCGCACCCGCCTTCACGTTCGTGATCGTCGTGCCGGTCGCGCCCTTCAGCGTGATCGTGTCCTTCGCGGCACCGTCGTATGCGACGGCGAGCGACGTCAGGCCTGCCCCCGGGTTCGACGGGTCGACCGGCGCAACCAGGCCGGCATCCTGCAACTGGCCGAGGTTGATCGCGTCGTGACGCTCCGTGCCGTCGGCAACGTTCTTCAGTGCGACCGGCGTCGTGGCGCCCGCGCCGCCGAGCGTCACGGTATCCTTCGCCGCGCCGTCGTACGTCACCGCCATCGACGTCAGGTTGCCCTTGCCGTCGTCGCCCACCACGCCCGCGTTCTTCAGCTGGCCGAGGTTCAGCGCATCGCCGTCGTCCGTCGCGTCCGCCACGTTCTTCAGCTGCGTCGGGCCGGCGCCGTGGCCCAGCGTCACCGAACCGTAGTTCGGCGTGCCGTCCGCGTTGCGGTCATACGTGACCGCCGCGTTCGCCTTGCCGTCGTCGCCGATCAGGCCCGAACCCTTCAGCTGCGAAACGTTCACCGCGTCCAGGTCGGCCACACCGGCCTTCACGTTCGACAGCGTCGTGCCGGCCGCGCCCTTCAGCGTGACCGTGTCCTTCGCGACACCGTCGTACGCGACGGCGAGCGACGTCAGGCCCGCCCCCGGGTTCGCCGGATCGACCGGCGCCACCAGGCCCGCGTCCTGCAACTGGCCCACGTTGATCGCATCGTGACGGTCCACGCCGTCCGCGACGTTCTTCAGCGCCACGGGAGCCGCCGCGCCCGCGCCGCCCAGCGTCACCGAACCGAGGTTCGGCGTGCCGTCCGCGTTGCGGTCGTACGTCACCGCCGCGATCGACTGGCCCGTTGCCGGATCCACCAGCCCCGAATCGGCCAGCTGCTTGTTGATCACGGTGATGTTTTCCGTGTTCGTCGTCGTACGGCCGTCGAGGTTCGACAGTGCGTCGCCCACGTTGTTGTACGACTTCGACTTCGACGCATCCGCCGGGTCGGCCAGCGAGTACGACGGGTTCGTCACCTTGCCGTCCGCGCCCACGGTCGAGCCGCCGCCCAGCGAATCGGCCACGCTCTGTGCCGTGCCATGCAGCTGCGAGCCGTTGATCGCGTCCGTGCTCGTGGCCGTCACCGCACCCGCCTTCACGTTCGTGATCGTCGTGCCGGTCGCGCCGCCTTGCAGCGTGACGCGATCCTTGGTGTCGTCGTCATAGCCGACGGCCAGCGGATTGCCCGAACCGCCCGAGTTGTCCGCGACGTACTGCTTCAACTGGTTGTAGTTGATCGCGTCATGGTCGTCCGTCGCATCCGCGACGTTCTTGATCTGCGTCGGGCCCGCGCCATGGCCCAGCGTCACCGAGCCGTAGTTCGGCGTGCCGTCCGCGAGACGGTCGTACGTCACCGCGGCGATCGACTTGCCATCGTCGCCGATCAGGCCCGAGCCCTTCAGCTGGCTCACGTTCACCGCGTCCAGGTCCGCCACGCCGGCCTTCACGTTCGACAGCGTCGTGCCGTTCGTGCCCTTCAGCGTCACGGTGTCCTTTGCATTGCTGTCGTACACCACGGCCAGCGATTCGCCCGTGACCGGATCGATCACGCCGCCCTTCGACAGCGAATCTTCCAGGTTGCCGACACGCGTGTTCGTCGCGAACAGCTGCGAGCCGTTCACGGCGTCCTTGCTCGTCGCCGACAGTTCGCCATCCTTGACGTTGTGGATCGCCACCGGCGTGGTCGCGCCCGTGCCGCCCAGCGTCACGCTGTCCTTCGCCGCACCGTCGTACGTCACGGCCATCGACGTCAGGTTGCCCTTGCCGTCGTCGCCTACCAGGCCCGCGTCCTTCAACTGGCCGAGGTTCAGCGCATCGCCGTCGTCCGTCGCGTCCGCCACGTTCTTCAGTTGCGTCGGGCCCGTGCCATGGCCCAGCGTCACCGCACCGTAGTTCGGCGTGCCGTCCGCATTGCGGTCGTACGTGACCGCCGCGTTCGCCTTGCCGTCGTCGCCGATCAGGCCCGAACCCTTCAGCTGCGAAACGTTCACCGCGTCCATGTCGGCCACACCGGCCTTCACGTTCGACAGCGTCGTACCGGTCGTGCCGGCCAGCGTCACGGTGTCCTTCGTCGCGCCGTCGTACGTCACCGCCAGCGACGTCAGGTTGCCCTTGCCGTCGTCGCCCACCAGGCCCGCGTCCTTCAACTGGCCGAGGTTCAGCGCGTCGTGGTCGTCCTTCGCGTCCGCGACGTTCTTAAGCGCCACCGGAGCCGTCGCACCCGCGCCGCCCAGCGTGACCGAACCGAGGTTCGGCGTGCCGTCCGCGTTGCGATCGTACGTCACCGCGGTGATCGACTGCCCGGTCACCGGATCGACCAGCCCGGAATCGGCCAGTTGCTTGTTGATCACGGTGATGTTTTCCGTGTTCGTCGTCGTACGGCCGTCGAGATTCGACAGCGCGTCGCCCACGTTGTCGTACGACTTCGACTTCGTCGCGTCCGCCGGATCGGCCAGCGAGTAGGCCGGGCTCGTCACCGTGCCGTCGGCACCCACCGCCGCACCGCCGCCAAGGGCATCGGTCACCCCCTTCAACTGGCTGACGTTGACCGCGTCGGTTGCCTGCGTGCCTGCCGCGACGTTGACGATCTGGCGTTCCGCCCCTGCACGGCCGACGGACACTGCGTTCGCACGATTCGAGAACGCGTTCGCGCCGAGCGCGACGCTGTTGGCCGCGCCCGCGGTCGCGTTCGCACCGAGCGCCATCGCGCCTTCGACGCTGCGCGCGACGTTCGCACCCGTGCCGATCGCGACCGCGTTGGTCGAGCCGGCACGCACGTTCGCCGCGCTGCCGAGCGCGACCGAGCCGTCGCCGATTGCCTGCGCACCGTTGTTGCCGACCGCCAGCGCATAGTCGCCGTTCGCCTGCGCGTTCGCCCCCAGCGCGACGGCTTGCGTGCCGTTCGTCTGGACGTTCGAACCCATCGCGACCGAGTAGTCCTGGCCGGCGCCGGTTTGTGCGAAGCTGCCGATTGCGACCGAGTTGTTCGAACCCGCGCCGCTCTGGAGGCCGACCGCCACCGCGTTGGCGCCGCTTGCCGCCGTCGACGAGCCGATCGCGGCCGCCGTCGCCGTAGCCGGATCTGCGCCGTTCAGCGAAGCGACGTTGTTGCCCTGCAGACCTTCGATCGCGACGAGCGGGTCGCTGACATCCTGCGGCTGCATCGAACGCGAACTCACTTCGTCGATCGCAGCCTTCGTCTTCTTGTCGATCTCCGACGAGAAGGTATCGATCGCTTGCTGCGTCTTCGAGGTCACCGATGTCGACAGGGTGTTCAGTGCCGCATACAACTGGCCGCCGTTGACCGCATCGGTGCTCTGGAATGCGACGTCGCCGTCCGCCACGTTGACGATTTTGCGTTCACGGCCCACGTCGCCAACCGACACGACGTTGTTCTGGTTCGCGACCGAGTTGTAGCCGATCGCGACCGAGCCGTTGCCGGTCACGCGCGCACCGCTGCCGAGTGCCAGCGAGTTGGCGCTGGTCGCCCGCGCGTCGGAACCGATGGCGACGGCGAGCGCGCCGCTTGCGACCGCCGGCGTGCCCGTGACCGGGTCGGCATTGACCTTGACGAAGCGCAGGTTGCCGCCGGAAAACTCGTCGCGGAGGTCAGACAGGCCCGTGTTCAGTTGCTTGACATTGACCGCGTCCAGGTCGTCGACGCCCGTCGCGACGTTCTTGATTTGCGTCGGGCCTGCGCCGTTGCCGAGCGTCACCGTGCCGTAGTTCGGCGTGCCGTCCGCGTTGCGGTCGTACGTCACCGCCGCGATCGACTTGCCGTCGTCGCCGATCAGGCCCGAGCCCTTCAGCTGCGACACGTTCACCGCGTCCATGTCGGCCACACCGGCCTTCACGTTCGACAGCGTCGTGCCGTTCGTGCCCTTCAGCGTGACGGTGTCCTTCGCGTTGCCGTCGTATACGACAGCCAGCGACTCACCCGTAATCGGATCGATCACGCCGCCCTTCGACAGCGAATCTTCCAGGTCGCCGACGCGTGTGTTCGTTGCAAACAGCTGAGAACCATTCACCGCGTCCTTGCTCGTCGCCGAAAGCTCGCCGTCCTTGACGTTATGGATCGCCACTGGCGTGGTCGCGCCCGTGCCGCCCAGCGTCACGCTGTCCTTCGCCGCGCCGTCGTAGGTCACCGCCAGCGACGTCAGGTTGCCCTTGCCGTCGTCACCCACCAGGCCCGTATCCTTCAACTGGCCCAGGTTCAGTGCGTCATGGTCTTCCGTTGCATCCGCAACGTTCTTGACTTGCGTCGGGCCTGCACCGTTGCCCAGCGTCACCGTGCCGTAGTTCGGCGTGCCGTCCGCGTTGCGGTCGTACGTCACCGCCGCGATCGACTTGCCGTCGTCGCCGATCAGGCCCGAGCCCTTCAGCTGCGACACGTTCACCGCGTCCATGTCGGCCACACCGGCCTTCACGTTCGACAGCGTCGTGCCGTTCGTGCCCTTCAGCGTGACGGTGTCCTTCGCGTTGCCGTCGTATACGACAGCCAGCGATTCGCCCGTGACCGGATCGATCACGCCGCCGTCCTTCAGCGAGTCCTTCAGGTCGCTCAGGTTCTGGTTCGTTGCGAACAGCTGCGAGCCGTTCACGGCGTCCTTGCTCGTCGCCGACAGTTCGCCTTCCTTGACGTTGTGGATCGCCACCGGCGTGGTCGCGCCCGTGCCGCCCAGCGTCACGCTGTCCTTCGCCGTGCCGTCGTACGTCACGGCCAGCGACGTGAGGTTACCGCTGCCGTCGTCGCCCACCAAGCCCGCGTCCTTCAACTGGCCGAGGTTCAGTGCGTCATGATCCGCCTTCGCGTCTGCAACGTTCTTCAGCGCAACCGGCGTCGTGGCGCTCGCGCCGCCCAGCGTCACCGAACCCATGTTCGGCGTGCCATCCGCGTTGCGGTCGTATGTCACCGCGGCGATCGCCTTGCCGTCGTCGCCGATCAGGCCCGAACTCTTCAACTGGGAAACGTTGACCGCATCCATGTCGGCCGCGCCGGCCTTGACGTTCGACAGCGTCGTGCCGCCCGCGCCCTTCAGCGTGACCTTGTCCTTCGTCGCGCCGTCGTAGGTCACCGCGTTCGGATCGCTGCCGCCATTCGCGGCCAGTGCATCGAGCGCATCGCCGACGTTGTGGTAGTCGGTTCCGGCGACCTTGTAGGTCGGCTGCGTGACGTTGCCGCTGCCGTCGACCACCGCGCCGCCGCCGAGTGCCTTGGTCACGCCCGACAGCTGGCCAACATTGACCGCGTCGGTGGCTTGCGTGCCGGCCGCGACGTTCACGATCTGGCGCTGCTGCGTCGCCGAGCCGACCGAAATCGTGTTGTTGCGGGTCGCGCTCGAACCGGAGCCGAGCGCCATCGCACCGGTCACGTTCGCGGCGACCGCTGCTTGCGTGCCGAGCGCAACGGAATTGGTGGCCGATGCGCCAACGACCGCGCGATCGCCAATGGCAACGGCACCATTCGCGCCGGCATTCGCCTGATTGCCCAATGCAGTTGCGTGACTGCCGCTTGCCGATGCCATACGACCCAGCGCCGTTGCGCCTTCACCATTGGCCACCGTACCGGAACCGAGTGCCGTCGCGGACAGGCCCTGTGCGGAAGCCGCATTCCCGATAGCTGTCTCCGCGCCCATGGTGCCGGCCACGGCCGCATTGCCGATCGCGACGCCATTCGTGCTGCCCACGCTGGCCGCCGCGCCCGTACCGCGAACGTTGACGTACGTATTGTCGACCTTCTTCGACAGCGCCGTATTCATCTGGCCGACGTTCACGGCATCCGTATTCTGCGTGCCGGCAGCCACGTTGACGATCTGTCGTTGCAGCGACGTCGACCCGACCGACACCGCATTGTTGCGATCGCCCACCGAGTTCGCGCCGAGCGCAACCGCATTCGTACCGCTGGCCAGTGCACCACGACCGAGTGCCGTCGAGGTCGCGCCCGTTGCACTTGCCCGCTCACCCAAGGCAACGCTCGACGCCGATGTCGCGTTCGCGAGCACACCGATCGCAACGGCGTTCGTGGTTGCATTCGCTGCATAACCGATTGCGGACCCATAGGTCCCGCTGGTGCTGGCACCGCGGCCCACCGCAATGGCATTCGCGCCGACGGCACTTGCCGTCATGCCGAGTGCCGTGGCACCGTCGGCGCCCGAATAGGCGCCATAGCCGACGGTAGTCGCATTGGTGGACAGAGCCGCCGCACCTCGGCCCATTGCCGTCGAATTGCCCCCCGTCGCGCGAGCGCCCACGCCGACCGCCACGGCCTCGCTGCCCGTCGCGTTCGCAAGGGTGCCGAGCGCAACGGCATTCTGCCCCGTTGCAACGGTATTCCCGCCGAGCGCCACGGCCGACGTGCCGCCGGCGTTCGCATTCGCCCCGATTGCCGTCGCACTGCCGCCCGCGCGCGCCGCCGTCGCAGTCGCATACGTACCGGTATTGGTCACAACATACGGGTTCGCCGTCCCCGCGGCCGCAATCGCCGCGTTCAACTGGTTGACGTTAACGGCATCCGTCCCGGCCGTACCGGCAGCCAGGTTGTTGATGCGGTGATTCGTCATGTTGAAGTTGCTGTCGACGTCCACCGGGCCGCGAAGGTGCACGCCCGAGCCGCCCAGCAGGAAGAGATGGCCGTCGACGGTACCGCTGATGCCGGCCTCGGTCGCCGCGCTTGCCTGACCGACACCACCACCGTTGACGTTGCTGTTGTTGTACAACTGAAACGACCTGACGTGACCTTCGCTCAGTCTGAAATTGGAGATCGCCGTACCGCACGCCGCAGTCGTCCTGGTTCCGACCGTGTTGCCGCCGCCAAAGGTCGTCCCATAATAGCCGCTGCCCGCCGGCGCACACAGCGACAACGATCCACCGCCATTGGCGGCCTGCGCCATCGCGTCGTTCGCCATGGCACCACCACCCACACCGGCCATCACGGCGACCGCCGCGGTGACCGACGAACGCATCGTCGTATTCGACTTCGATTTCGTGCGCATCCGCGCCGTTTCGGCTGCCGCCGTCCATGTACCCGTCGTCGCGTTCCAGACGGTGCGATAGGTCTTGTTCACGTTGTTTGCCTCAGTAGAAAAAAGGGAGAAGGACGCTCCTCGTCCACCATTGGCAATGTATTGATCGCCCGTCGTTTCGATAATCAGACGGCCGGACGTGACATGACTTATTTCGTAGGCCTAGTCCTAACATGACGTTGCTTGACAATCGGCCGTGCCAGACGCAACGCGACACGCCGTTCTCTTGAACGATTCCGTTTGACACGGTTGCGTCGCAGGACGTATATACGCAACGCGCGGCCGATTGCCCGAATAGGACTGGTCCTATCCTTCGCGCGCGAGTGTTTCGGACTGCCCTACATACAGCCTCGTCCACTATCCCGATAATTTTCCCGTTCCCCGAGCCGGCGGCGCATCGCGCTGCCTTCAATCGGCTCGTGGAGATCGTCCGCGTTCCGGCCTCGCCGCGGCGCGTCCCCGATTCGCGCATTGATTCACCAGTCTTCGCCTCATGCCCATTCGCCACCTCTTCGCGTCCCACACGGACGCCAGCGCGCCGTTCGCATCGATCGACGACGACACGCGCGACCTGAGCCTGCTGAACCGGTATCAGCGCTTCACGCTGTACGGCGGCGCGGTCGTGCTGTCGCTCGTGATCCTGATCGCGGCAGGCATCCTGCTCGTCGGCTCGGTGCGCGACTACATCGCCGAGCGGCGCGACCTGTTCGCGACGCACAAGGCGCTCGTGCAACTCGAAATGGACGCGAAACAGGCGTCGATGCGCCGCGCGGTGATCAATGCCGAGCTGCTGTGGAACGGCCATCCGCCGCATGCGCGCGAAGCCTCCGACGCGCTGCGCAGGGACGGGCACGTTCTGCTCGCCCCGATGCCCGGCGTGAGCGAGATCTTCGTGGCCGCGTCGCCCAAGGCGCTCGCCGAGCGCGAAACGGATCGCTACGTGCAGCTGATGGAGCGCCAGACGATCTCGGTCGCGGCCGCCGAACGCCAGACCGGGCGCGCGGTACGCGGTTACGCATACAGCCCCGACCGCAACGTGATCGCGATCACGCCGCCGCCGTCGATGCCGTATCCCGACCTGCTCGCACGCATCGGCGTGCCCGACACGCCTACGCTGATCGAACACCTCGCGTTCGACGCGGCCGACTGGTCCGATCCGGCCATCGCGCGCTACTGGCGCCTGTCGCGCCGGATCGCCTGGCAGGCGCCGGCGATCGATCCGCTGACCGGCAAGACGGTCTTCCGTCTCGTCGAACCCGCATTCGACGGCCAGCAGCATTTCATGACCTTCGTGAGCGACTTCGACGTCGACGTGATCGCCGAGCGGATGAAGCATGCACCCGGCGATGCCGTCGCGATGTTGATCGACGAAAACGGCCGCGTGCTGCTGGATGCCGATCGCACCGGCGACGCGGAGGACGGCGCGGCCCTGATGAAACAAGCGCTGGCCGAAGGCACCTGGCGGCGCGGCCTCGCGCATTTCGACGAAAGTTACCGTCACGGCATGTTCACGATCACCGACCGGATTTCGGACACCGGCTACGCGATCGTCTATGCGTACTCGTGGCGCACGATCGCCTTTGCGATCTGGTCGACGATGCTGCGCGAGTTCGGCACGACCGCGACCATCCTCATCGTGCTGTGGACGCTCGTGATCGCGTTCGACCTGCGGGTGTTCGCGCCGCTGTTCCGTCGTTCGCGCCGCGTGTTCGAAAGCGAGCGGATGAGCCGCACGATCGTCGCCACCGCGCCGTTCGGCATCGGCCTCGTGTCGCCCGATACGCAGCAGGTGCTGCTGCGCAACCGGATGCTCGAGCTGTACGACCGCGAGGCCGGCGATCCGCCGCTGCACGAGCGGCTGCTGGCTCGCTACCGCGAGCGCGCGGACGCGTCGCCGGTGCAGCTCGACGTCGAACTGCCCGTGACGCTCGACGACGGCCGCGCGCGCGACCTGCTCGTCAACTTCGTGCGCGTCCGCTACAAGGGCAAGGAAGCGCTGCTGTTCAGCTTCTCCGACATCACGACGCGCGCCGACGCCGAACGCGCACTCGACAGCGCGAACCGCGCGAAGTCGACGTTCCTCGCCACGATCAGCCACGAGATCCGCACGCCGCTGAACGCGATGCTCGGCAATCTCGAACTGCTCGACAAGGCGCCCGACCCGAGCCGCCAGAAGCCGCGCCTGCATGCGGTCACGTCCGCCGCGCGCATGTTGCTCGACATGCTGAACAACGTGCTCGACATGACGAAGATCGAAGCCGACCGGATGACGCTCGAAGCGACGGGGTTCGGGATCGACGAGCTGATGCGCGACGTGGCGGAGCTGTTCGAGCCGGTGGCCGGCGCGAAGGGCGTCGCGCTGCGTATCGACGTCGATCCCGCGGCGACCCGCACGTATCTCGGCGATCCGATGCGGGTGCGGCAGATCGTCGTGAACCTGGTCAGCAACGCGATCAAGTTCACCGATCGCGGCACGGTCGCGCTGTCGGTATCGGCGCCGCCGGGCGATGCGACGCCCGTGACGATCCGCGTCAGCGATTCGGGCATCGGCATGACGGCCGACCAGCTTGCGCACGTGTTCGAGCCGTTCGCGCAAGCCGACGAATCGATCGCGCGCCGCTTCGGCGGAACGGGCATCGGCCTCGCGCTGAGCTACAAGCTCGCGGAGTCGATGGGCGGGCGCATCGACGCGAACAGCGTGCCGGGCGTGGGGTCGACGTTCGTCGTCACGTTGCCGCTGCCGCTCGACAGTCAGCCGGGCGCCGCGCACACGCCGTCCGGCGAGGATGCGCCGAACGTGCGCGTGCTGTTCGTCGACGACAACCCGGTCAACCGTTCGCTCGTCCACGATCAGCTGGACGTCCTCGGCTATCAGGCCGATATCGCATCGAACGTCGCCGAGGCGCTCGATCTGGTGGACCGTCACGACTATCCGGTCGTGCTCACCGATCTCAACATGCCGGGCCTCGACGGGTACGCGTTCGCACGCGTGCTGCGCGAGCGCGGGCGGGTGCAGCCGATCCTGGCGGTGACCGCGCATGCCGAACCGGACGAGTTGCGCCTGGCGTGGGAAGCGGGCATCGACGAGATCGTCACGAAGCCGACGTCGCTGAAATCGCTCGAACAGGCGATCGCGAGGTACACGGGCACGTGGCGTCGGCCGGTCTATCCGCCTGCACCGGCGCGTGCGTCCGGCCCGCTGCCGAAAGACCTGCATACGGTGCTCGCCGATGCAACGCGACGCTCGAGCGCGACCATCGCCCGGGCCCTGCAGGACGGCGACCTGAAGGTCGCGCGCTCGGAGATTCACAGCATGCGGGGCGCGTTCGCGATGATCGGCGAGCGGGAGATTTCGGGGCTCTGTGCGTCGATGGAAGCGCTGGCGCTGGCGGGCGATGCCGCCGCGTTCGCGCGGGAATTCGAGCGCTATCGACGGAGCGCGAACGAGATCCTCATGCGGCGGGCGGCAGGCTGATCGAAATCGCCGACTGAAACGATTGCTGACACATCCGGAAGGAATCGATCATGTGGCCGGCCGGCTCGATTGCGCCGCACACGTTGTGCAGCAGGCATTCGAGGCATTGACCTGATGGCCATCTCGGATGATTTCGTACATGACTGCCCTCTGACACCGCGCGATCTCGGCTACAGTGGTTGCACGTTTTCGCCTGGACTCCGACATCATTTCGACATGCCAAGCATGTGACGGACTGATCGTTGGCATCCACTGCGTAAACGAGCGCGGCCCGCAGGTGATACAGCACCCACGGGCCGCTGACCACAACCAACTCAACACAGGAGTTGACCATGGCTGGCGCGCATCATAACGCACCGATGTATTTCCGCGATTGTTTTGTCTCCCCTCAATCGTCTTTCCAATCTGGCCGCGTCGTCCCGAACATCAGGCTGACCGACATGGCGCCGCCTGTCGTGTATCTGTGGACGAAGTTGTCCGGCCGATGGATCGAGGCAGCCGGCTTCGATCCCGGGCAGCGCCTGCGGATCGAGGTGTCGCACAAGCGGCTGGTGATCACGCCGATCGAAGACGCTGGCTGCACGTCCGTTGAACAAGCGGGATGCCCCGATATCGATCGCGGAACCGGGCGGCAGCAACGATCGGTGATGACGGAGGAAGCGTAATGAACTACGACGCATCGAAGCAGCACACCGACGAGGTACCGGACGATTTCGACTACTACGATGTCGGCGAACTGGCAGCCAAGTCCGTACTCGTACTTAAGCTCAACGCATTGATGGCATCGCGCGGCCTGACCGAAGAAGAGGCCGCGGCGCTCGCGGAAATGGCCCGGCCGGTCGTGACCCCCGAGCAGCGCGAGCGGCTCCGCAACGTGACGCTGGATCAACTGATGCTGACGCTCGCCTCGTTCGGCCAGCATGTGGAGATCGTCGTACGACCTGCGCGGGAAGGCGGGCCGGCGGGGATCACGGTTTCGGTGTGACGGCCATCGGACGGGCTTGAAGGAGTGTGTGGCGGCCGGAAGCGCCTCGGCGCTCGCATGAGGCAGCGTTAGGAGTAGTGCTATCGAATACATAGCATGACGACGGCCGGGCCCAGCGGCCGACGCCGAAGCGGCTCCGGCACCACACTCGTTCAATTTAACGTGAACGATCGTCACAACCCATCGGACCAGGCTGATTCTTCTCCTGTCGTGGCGGCATCCTCGGCCATGCCATCGGTGGCGCATCCGATCGACTCCAATCCGTTACCTGAATCCGCCGCCTCCAGTCCACGCGCGCCACGCGCCATCGATCCCCCAAAGCAGACGCGGCGACCGTCCGGTCACGCATCGAAATGACATCGGCCCGCGCTCGAATCGAGCAACGGGCCGACGTATGTGACACATACCCGGAAAGCGGGCCGCTTACTGCTGAATCACCGCCTGCTGCGCCAGCTTGTCCACCAGCGCCGTCATCGCACGCTGCTGCGCCTGTGCTTCGAGCTGCTGACGCAAGACGTTTTTCGCCGCGTCGAAGGTCGGCACGGTCGTCGCACGCTTCTCGTCGAGTTTCACGATCGCGAACGCGTTGCCGATCCGGATCGGGCCCGCGACGGCGCCCGGTTGCAGCGACGTGATCGCCTGCGCGAGCGGCACGGGCAGGCCGCCCGTCTTCCCTTCGGCCACCGGCGTGCGCAACTCGACCCACTGCGCGACACCGCCATTCGGTGTCGTGTTGTATTTCTTCGCCACGGCGTCGAACGCGGCGCCCTGCTTCAGCTCCGCGACCAGTGCGTTCACGTCGGCCGGATCGGCCACGGCGATCACGTCCGCGCGATATTCGAACTGCGCGGCATTCGCGACGACGTCGTCGTAACGCGCCTTCACCTGCGCATCGGTCACCGCTTGCGGGTGCAGGTTGTCGCGCAGATAGAGATCCGTCGCCGCCACCGTGCGGGCGCGCATCACGACGCGGTTCACTTCCGGCCGGCTGCCGTAGTTGGCTTTTTCAGCCGCCTGCTCGACCAGATGCTGGGCGATCAGTTCACGCTTGGCCTGTGCACGCAGTTCCGGCGTGGCGGCCAGCCCGGTGGTTTCGATCATGCTGTCCACGTCGCTGCGCGCGATGGGCGTGTCGTTGACGACCGCTTCGACGCCCGACGGCAGCGGCGTTTCGGTTTTCGTGCCTGCGGCGCGCGCGACGGGTGCGCCGCAGGCGCATGCGAGTGCGATCAGCGTGGAAACAATGGATATGTGGTGCTTCTTCATGAGGGTTCCTTCATCGAGGGAGGGAGTTGCCGCACGCGATGGCGGTCGGGAGAAAGCGCGGCGGTTTCGCCGCGGGCAACCGAACGGATCGGTGCCGGACAGGCCGCGCGCGAACGATCGCGTCGCGGCCGGACCTGGAACGAGAACCGGTCGACCCGGTCTCGCATGGGATGGCACAGCGGCCGCCGGCGACGCAACGGCGGCCGTCGGCGCGGAAGACAGAGATGAATGCCCTGCGCTCGCATGTGGCATGCGTTCTCCCAACCTGCGACCCAAATGGGGCAGACGCGACCGAGCCCACCGGTCGCCGCAGGGCATTCACGTCTCGCCATCCGGCTCGGCCCGCTTAGGCTGTATCGTTCGATTCGGGCGCACGCGGAGAAAAATGCGCCGCCCGGCGAACGGGCAGCACGTCCAACGAAGCGGGGCTTCGGATACGAGGTGTCGGGCGCACACCATGCGACCGCCCGACGTTTGCATTGTCGAAGTTCGGACGATGTCCGCGCAATCAGCCGGGTCCTATTCCGCACGACATCACCGTTGAATCGTCGAGGTCTCGCGCGCATTCATCGTCACGGCGAGCGGCGGGAATGCGGCGACGCTGCGCATCGCGCCGTAGAACTTGTTCATCGCGACGTCGATCCCGTAGTTCGGCAGCGTGCGGCCGAGCCCGTGCGAGAACAGCGTCTCCGGCTGCAGCGGAAAACAATGGTCGAGCAGGAAGCGCGCACCGGCCGGCGAGATCGTATACGCGCAGATCCCGTAGAACTCGAGCAGGTTCATCACGAGCACGGGGCCGCGATCGGTACGGAAATCCTCGACGGCCTGCGCGAGCGACGCCTCGTCGAAACGCATCGTCACCGGCGTGCGGCTGTTGAAGATCGAGCCGCGCAGGATCGAATCGAAGTTGTAGCCCCACGCGACGAAGTCGTAACGGCCGGCATGCGCACGCAGGAACCGCATCGCGGTGTCGTCGAAGTCGGGCCTGAAGATCGCGTCGTCTTCAGCGACGGTCACGAGCGCGTCGCCTGCGGCGATCGCGGTCCACAGCCGGTGCGTGGTCATCGCAATGCCGATCGCGCCACGCGTATAGGGCAAGCCCGGTGCGAACAGCCCGCTTTCCTCGATCGTCGCGTCCGACAGCGCGCGCCCGTCGACCGCGTCGACGAACGCAAAATCCAGATTCGGGTTGTTCGCGCGAAATGAGTCGCGACGGTCGCGTTCGTCCTCCAGCGAAATCACGCGCAGCGTGCGGGATACGGTCGGCATGCACGCGTCGGACACCGAGGCGGAATGCCGGGCGGTCGGGCCGGGCCGATCGGTAACGGGTGTCGACATCGTCACCACCCCGTCACGACCGACACGCCGAACACGATACCGAGCACGATGCCGACCGAGCGCCCTTGCAGAATCGGCTTCAACGCCGCGGGCTCGAAAAACGGATCGACCGCTTCGTGCCGGTTGCGCCACGCCGCGAGCAACGTCGGCGCCAGCAACGCCAGCGCCATCAGCAGCGCGGTTGCGCCCATCACGACCGCGCCGGTCGACGTCCAGCGCGTGCCGAACTC
Source organism: Burkholderia sp. Tr-20355 (assembly GCF_017104685.1). Lineage (NCBI taxonomy): Bacteria > Pseudomonadati > Pseudomonadota > Betaproteobacteria > Burkholderiales > Burkholderiaceae > Burkholderia > Burkholderia sp. Tr-20355. Next base: position 20,996 of record NZ_JAAGPK010000116.1, read on the forward strand.
GACGACGACATGGACGAGCGCCACCGTCGCCGCACTGGCGATCATGCCCATCACCGTGCCTTTCACCAGATGATCCGCGTCGCTCATGGTTCGTTCTCCCAGTAGGTTGGCGGCCGAACGCCGTCGGCCGGAATACCCCGTATTAAAGGGATGCGCGACGCGAATCTCTGTCAGACGAGTCCGATTGGATGGCCCGACACGCAAAAATAGGACTGGGCCTACACGCGCGGCGCGGAAATCCATCAACGCGATGCAGATTAGGACTGGTCCGATTCAGTTGCCGAAACGGCATGCCTAAAGTGGCAGTCGACACGGAGCCGGTGTCGTCGAGCTCTCTCTCGTCGCCCGGCTCCACGACCGACAACCCGACCGTCCGCATGCCATCACGCGGACGACTCACCGGAGCGACTTCCATGCAGACCACCTTCCCCGACACGCCGCCCGCCGCCCGCATGCAGCCGATGCCGATCGCCCGCGAGGACATCGCGTCGCCGGCTATGCATGCCGACGACAACGCCGTCGCGACGCTGACGCAGGCACTCATCGATCGCGGCGCCATCGCGGATGCCGTGGATCTCGCCGCGCGGCACTGGCACGCGCACCCCGACTCGGCGCATGCCGCGTTCAACTGCGGCTACGCACTGCAGATCGCCGGGCGCCACGCCGACGCGCTCGCGCCGTATCTGCGCACGTACGAACTGGCGCCCGCGTGGCCGTCGCTGAAGAACAACCTGGCACTGGCGATCCGGCTGACGAACGGCGACCCGGATACCGAATACGCGCTGCTCGAACACGCGCTCGACGACGACCCGAACGACGCGCAGGCATGGACCAATGCGGTCGTCACGCGGCTCGAACGGCTCGATCTCGACGGCGCGCTGGATGCCGCCACGCAGGCGTACGCGCTCGCCCCGGAAAGCCCGCTGGTCGCCAACAACACGGCGACCGTGCTGAAGGAAGCCGGACAGTGGGATGCCGCCGAGGCCTATGCGCGACGCGCCATCGATCTCGCGCCGGACAACGCGGCCTACCGCCACAACCTGTCGCTGCTGCAGCTGGCGCGCGGCGACTTCGCGTCCGGCTGGCGCAACTACGAAGCACGCTGGGACGGCTCCGGCGAACTGCGCGGCCGCCTGCCGGTGTTTGCCGGGCCGCGCTGGCGCGGCGAATCGCTTGCGGGCAAGACCTTGCTCGTCTGGGGCGAACAGGGGCTCGGCGACGTGCTGCAGTTCTGCCGCTACGTGCCGTTGCTCGCGGAGCGCGTGCGACGCGAAGGCGGACGCCTCGTCTGGAACGCGTTCCCGGTGATGGGCGCGCTGCTCGAGCGCAGTCTCGCGCAACACGTCGACGTGTACGACATCGCGACGCAACCCGACGCGCTGCCGGCCTTCGATTTCGAACTGCCGCTGATGAGCATTCCGTGGATGCTCGGTCTCGACGGCGACACGCTCGCCACGCACACGCCCTATCTGCACGCCGACCGGGCCGCGACCGATGCCTGGCGCACGGCGCTCGCCGACGAGACACGCCTGAAAGTCGGCCTCGCATGGACCGGCAGCGTCACGCATGCGCGCAACCGCTACCGCCGCATCGGCCTCGACCGCTACGCCGATGCGTTCGCCGGCCTGCAGGACAAGGTCGCGTTCTATTCGCTGCAGCCCGGCGCGCAGCACGACGTCGAAGCGGCGCGCGCGCGCGGGTTCGTGGTGAAGGACTGCACACACGAATGGAAAACGCTCGACGACACCGCATCCTTCGTCGGCGCGCTCGACCTCGTGATCACGGTCTGCACGTCCGTCGCGCACCTGAGCGGCGCGCTCGGCCGCCCCACGTGGGTGCTGCTCGATGCGAATCCGCACTGGGTCTGGCAGCACGAGCGCCGCGACAGCCCGTTCTATCCCCACGCGTCGCTGTACCGGCAACCGACGTTCGCCGACTGGGGGCCGGTGCTGAACGAAGCGGCCGACGATCTCCGTGCGCTCGCCGCCTGACGGCGCCGCCCGATTCCACACCGCCGCCGGGCCGACGACGCGCGATCGCCGTCGGGCCCGGCGCGACACCGGAGCCTCGCCATGCACTACAACATCTGCGTCGTCCGGCCGCCGGGCTACGCGCATTCCGGCGCATTCACGGAACTCGCCGAAGTCGTCGCCTACGGACTCGACGATCTCGGCCACACCGTCCATATCAGCGAGAACGCGATGATGCCCGACGCGCGCAATCTGCTGATCGGCTGCCATCTCGCCGATCCCAACGCGACCGCGCACGTGCCCGACGACACGATCGTCATCAACACCGAGCAGATTCACGTCGACGAACAACCGTGGAACGAGAAGATTTACCGCTGGGCGTCGCGTTACGAAACCTGGGATTACAGCGAACGCAATCTCGCCAAATTGCGCCGCCTCGGCATCGCGCATGCGCACTATCTGAAGCTCGGCTTCCATCCGGCGCTGCGCCGCATTCCGCACGACGTCGAACAGGACATCGACGTGTTGTTCTACGGCACGATCGGGCCGCGACGCGCGGCGATACTCGACGCGCTGCAGGCGCGCGGGCTGAACGTCGGCATCGTCAGCGGCGGCATCTACGGCGCGCCACGCGACGCGGCCATCGCGCGCGCGAAAGTCGTGCTGAACCTGCATCACTATGCGTCGCAGATATTCGAGGTCGTGCGCGTGTTTTATCTGATGACGAACGGCAAGGCCGTCGTCGGGGAAGTGTCGCCTGCCACGGCCCTCGATCCGGACTATGCAGGCGGGTTTCAGGCGGCGCCGTACGACGGACTGGTCGACGCATGCGTCGAGCTGGTTCGCCATCCGGAGCGGCGTCGGGCACTGGAGGCGGCCGCGCTGGAAACGATCGGCCGGCATCCGCAGGCACGCACGCTCGCACCGCTGCTGCGGGAAGCGGTTGCCGCATCGTGACGGGACGCGTCCGATCCGTCGCGCGTGGCCGCCTTGTCCACACCGTCGGCTGCCATTCCGAAGCGGCGTCAAGCGACTCGCCCATCGGCCCATCCAATTCTTCTTTCACAATCGTTGACAGACAGCTAAGACGCGTCTGATTCCCTGCACCCCGCCCATTCGACACAATGGCTGCGCTGGATGGCTAACACGCCGTCACCCGGCAAGTAATGCGAATTTCGTTGCAATTGGCGTCGTCGTTTTTTCGTTCTCGAATCGATGTTTTTTGTACGGAGTGCGTATCGATTTCTCGTCGATCACCTTCCGCATCGATCAGACGCCATGGGCGAAAACCGCTTTACATCGGGCGCGCGCCGGTGATTCCCGGTCACGAACAGCTCGATTTTTCGTACATGTCCCATGGTTTCGGGACAAGACGGCACCTAGACTCGTCTTCCTCTCCGGATACGTCGGCAGTTGGCCCGCCGAGCAGCGTCCCGTGACCGGGCAGACGAGACGGCGCCCCATCGCGCCTAGCGGATCAGGTTGGAAGGGAAGAGAAACATGAATGGCAGGCAGCCCACAGGCAGCGAAATCACCGTGTGCGCGGTAGACGTCGCCGCGATCGTCGCGATCGCGGCCTGGGCGCATACCGGTTCGTTCCGCGATCTCGCATCGATCCGCGTCGAATCGATCCTGGTCGGCGTCAGCGCACTGCTCGCGGCGTTCCTGCTTCGCCTCACCGGCGCCGGCATGGACGGCCGGCGCCTGCCTGCCACACGCGCCGCATTGCGCTCGCTCGCGCTGTGGTTGGTCGTGCAGGGCTTCGTGTTCGTGAAGATGATCGCGCTGACGACGCTCACGGCCGTGTTGCTGCACTGGTTCTTCGACTGGACGATCGGCGTCGCGATCGCGCTCGTGGTGTTTCGCATCGCCCTGAGCGTCGCGCGGCGGCGCAGCCTGCGCGCGACGGTCGCGCCGTGCCGCGTCGCGATCGTCGGCGACGGTGCGCGCATCGAGCGCCTGGCCGCCACGCTGCGGGCGAATGCCGCGCCGCAGTATCGACTCGTCGGCGCATACCTGACCTCGGGCGACATGCCGGAGCTCGACGGCGACGCACGCATTCTGGACACGCTGCCGTCGTTCTCCGCCTGCGTGCGGCGTGCACAGGCGGAAGAAGTCTGGATCGCGCTCGCGATCGAGGACGACGCGGTCGAGCCCGTGATCGACGAGTTCCGCAACGATTTCGTCGAATTGCGCCTGATGCCCGATGTCAGCAAGCACGCGCTGTTCGGCAGCCGCATCGACGAGATTCTCGGCGAGCCGGCGATCTCGCTGGCCGCACCGCCGCTGTCCCGCGGCGCCCGGTGGACCAAGGCGATCTTCGATCGTGCGTTCGCGGCGGTGGTGTTGATTCTGCTGATGCCGTTGCTGCTCGCGATCGCCGCCGCGATCAAGCTGAATTCGCCGGGCCCGGTGCTGTTCACGCAGAAACGGCGCGGCGGCGACGGCGGCACGTTCGACATCTACAAGTTTCGCACGATGCGCGCGCATGCCGAATCGCCCGGCACCGTCGTGCAGGCGACGCGCAACGACCCGCGCGTGACGAAGGTCGGCGCGTTCCTGCGCCGCACGAGCCTCGACGAGCTGCCGCAGTTCATCAACGTGCTGTTCGGCGACATGTCGGTGGTCGGCCCGCGCCCGCATGCGGTGGAACACGACGCGCAGTACCGCACGCTGGTCGACGGCTACATCCATCGCTACCGGATCAAGCCCGGCATTACCGGCTGGGCGCAGGTGAACGGATTGCGCGGCGCGACCGAGCGGGTCGAAAGCATGCAGTCGCGCGTCGATTACGACCTGTACTACCTGCGCAACTGGTCGTTCGCACTCGACCTGCGAATCATCGCGGCGACGGTGCTCAAGGGAATCGTGCATCCCAATGCGTACTGAGCGGCCACGCCGCCCGGGGCGGCATCGCGGCCGCCGATTGATGTGACTGCGGCGCAGTGCCGACGCCACGGCCGCGCTGCGCGGCGCTCCTGGAAGGAACCCATGACCAATCCGATCGTACCGGCGGCCGTACGCCGCCTTGCCGCGCCCATGCTCGTCCTGACGGCCTGCGTGTGGCTGTCCGGATGCGCGCTGGCGCCCGGCATGAAGATGAGCCCGTCGTATCTCGGCTGGCTGGCG
>NZ_JAAGPK010000117.1:0-26005 GCF_017104685.1 Burkholderia sp. Tr-20355
ACCTTAACACTCCTCCCCTCACCGCGGCTCTTCCAGTCCAGCCCGCGCGCGTCGCGCCGCGGGCGGGGCGGGCAGGCGCGGCGGCGCTGCGGTAAAATCGCGGCTTCCTCCCGCGCCGCCTGTGGCGCGTCATTCGAAGGTCGACATCCGATGCAGATTCACAAGGAAGTGGACGCGCGCGGGCTCAATTGCCCGTTGCCGATCCTGCGTGCCAAGAAAGCGCTCGCCGATATGGAAAGCGGGCAGATCCTCAAGGTGCTCGCGACCGACCCGGGCTCGCAGCGCGATTTCGCCGCGTTCGCGAAGCAGACGGGCAACGAGATCGTCGAATCGACGACGCAGGACAAGACCTTCGTATTCCTGATGCGCCGCCGCTGACGGCCCGCCTCGCCCGTGCCGCCGCGCCGGCCGGGCCTCTCTGACAATTCTTAAACCTCGTTGCGTGACGGGCTGCGTATACTGACCCGGCCGGTCGTCCGCTCCCAGCGACGCGCCGGCCACGGTACGTCGCAAGGCGGGCACGGGGGCCTTGCCTGACGCTACCGTCGTACAACGGGGAGAGGACATGTCCTTCAGACCAGGGACCCTTCGAAGTCCGTCCGGAGCGGAACGCATGGCGCCCGCACGCGCGTCGGAATTGAGCCGGATCGAGCTCGATCCGCGTCAGGATCGCCATGCGCGCGCTGCGCTGGAGGCTTATGCGGATTCGGCCGCGGCCGAGATGCCGTGGCTGGCCGAGTGGCTCGATGAACGGCTGCGCGATGCCGCGCAGGACGACGGCGCGGGCCTGACCTACTGCGGTGCGACGATCGAGCGCGTGTTCGATGTGGCGCAGGCGTGGGCGGCAGCCCAGCCCGACTACGCAGCGGCTGCGTGGGAGCGCGTGCGCGGCCAGCTGCAGCGGATGCTGGTTCAACCGCCGCTGTCCGAACGGCCGTCGCCACGCGCGCCGGCCGACGATGTTGCCCAGCCGGTGACCGGCATCGCGGGCGCGGATTAGGCGTCCGATTGCGCGACCGGAAGGATTATTCGAAGAAAGGACGGTAGTCCGCGCAATTTCTTGGCGAATTTCATACTACTATGATGAAATCGCCGGTTCGTCCGTGCCCCGTTTTTGAGATATTTGACCGGGGTCGCCGGTTTGCCCAGGCGGCGCGAACGGCCAACGACGGCTCGCCGGCCGATATCCGGACGCCGCGCACGTGGTGCGCGGCCGGGGTAGGCGCGGGAGTTGAATGGACGAATCGATTTCGATTTGCGGGGTGCTATGAGAATTGCTGTACTGGATGACGATCCGGCCCAGACGGATTTCGTCAGTCAAACGCTGACGGCCGTTGGCCACACATGCTACGCGTTCAAGGAAGGCAAGGCCCTGAAGAAGCGCCTGCAGCGCGAGACGTTCGATCTGCTGGTGCTCGACTGGAACGTGCCCGACATGTCCGGCGAGGAAGTGCTCAAGTGGGTGCGTGCGAACCAGACCGAGCACAGCCTGCCGATCATCTTCATGACGAGCCGCGACGACGAGGCGGGGATCACGCAGATCCTCAACGCCGGCGCCGACGACTACGTGGTCAAGCCCGTGTCCGGCCCGATCCTGCGCGCGCGCATCGGCTCGCTGCTGCGCCGCGCGTATCCGGTCAACGCCGAGGCCACCGTCCGCGAGTTCGATCAGTTCCGTTTCGACGTGAACCTGAAGCAGGCGTATGTCGGCGACAAGGCCGTGAGCCTCACGCAGAAGGAATTCGAGCTCGCGCTGCTGCTGTTCCAGCACCTCGACCGGCCGCTGTCGCGCGCGCACATCCTCGATCTCGTGTGGAAGCAGGCGACCGACATCCCGTCGCGCACGATGGACACGCACATCTCGATGCTGCGCACCAAGCTCGGCCTGCGGCCCGAGAACGGCTATCGCCTCGCGCCGATCTACGGCTACGGCTACCGGCTCGAACGGGTCGGCCAGGGAGAACCGGAGTGATGACGGGAATCACGCAGCGCACGGCGACCCTGCGCATGGCGGCGCTGCGCGCGGCCTGTGCGGTCGCGTGTGCGTTCGCCGCGCAGCACGCGGCGGCGCAGCCGCCCGCCGCCGCGGGCAAGACGGTCGTATACCGCACGCAGGCGGGCGACACGCTGTACGACGTCGCCGCGCGCTATCTGCAGGGCGCGGACGACTGGCAACTGCTCCAGCAGATCAACGGCGTGCCCGCGCCGAAGCACCTGCAGCCCGGCGTCGCGCTGAAGCTGCCGGTCGCGCGCCTGCGCAAGGAAAAGCTGACCGCACGCGTGATCGCGGTGCAGGGCACGGCCGAACGCGCGTCCGGCGGCGCTTTCACGGCGCTTGCAAACGACGCGACGCTCGCGGAAGGCGACCGCGTGCGCACGGGCCCGAACGGTTTCGTGACGATCGAGCTGGCCGATGGTACGCACATGAGCCTGCCGCCCGACAGCCAGCTCGACCTGAAGTCGCTGCGCCGCACCGTGCTGACCGGCACGCTCGATCGCGAGTTCGAACTCACGCGCGGCTCGGTCGACAGTGAAGTCACCCATTTGAAGAAACGCGACGACCGCTTCCAGATCCGCTCGCCGTCCGTCGTGGCCGGTGTGCGCGGCACGCGTTTTCGCGTGAACTACGACGCGGCCGGCAATGCGTCGACGCGTGTCGAAGTGCTCGACGGCACCGTCGGCGTCGCGGGTCACTGGCAGGCGGCCGACGCGACGCTCGTGCACGCGAATTTCGGCAGCGTGTCGACGGCGTCCGGCGCGGTCGGGGCGCCCGTCGAGCTGCTGGCCCCGCCCGCGCTCGCGCATCCGGACAAGGTGCAGGACGAGCCCGACGTCACGTTCGACGTCGCGCCGCTCGCGCAGGCACGCGGCTACCACGTCCAGCTCGCGCACGACGCGGGGTTGCTCGACCTGTTCCGCGAAACGCGCACCGATGCGCCGCGCGCGGTGTTTCGCGACGTGCCGAACGGCAACTACTTCCTGCGGATCGCCGCGATCGATGCGAACGGCCTCGAGGGGCTGCCGCGCACCTATGCGTTCGAGCGTCGCGTGATGGGGCTCGACGCGAGCGCGGCGCCCGGTGCCGGCGGCTACGCGTTCCGCTGGTCGCCGAACGGTTCGGGCAAGGATGCGCGCTACCGGTTCGTGCTGTCGCGCTCGAAGGACCTGAGCGCGCCGGTCGTCGACCAGGTCGGCCTGCAGGCGCGCCAGCTCACCGTCGCGCATCTGCCGCCGGGCGACTATTTCTGGGCCGTGACCGTCGAGGAGTTCGAAGGCGGCAAGTTCTACGAGAAGACCAGTCCGGTCAGCGCGTTCACGTTGTCGCGCTGACCCGCGGCGCATGAAACCCGATTCCGTGTCCCCGCGGCGGCGCCTCGGCCGCCGCTTCCTCATCGAATGGATCGCGATCGGCTGCCTCGGGATCGCGGTGATCCTCGCGTGCGCGCTCGGCCGCCTGTCGTCGAGCGTCGACGGGCTGATCTACGACCGGATGCTGATGCTGCGCAGCCTGCCGTTGTCGCCCGACGTCGTCGTCGTCGACATCGACAACCAGAGCGTGTCCGCGCTCGGCCGCTGGCCGTGGTCGCGCAACGTGCATGCGCGGCTGCTCGACACGCTGGCGCGCGCGCAGCCGGCCGCCGTCGTCTACGACGTGCTGTTCACCGAACCGTCGCCGGAGGATCGCGCGTTCGCGGACGCGATGAGCCGCGTGCCGACCTTCCTGCCCGTGCTGCTGAGCCCGGAGCAAGCGGACGGCACGCGCAGCGTCGATCCGCCGGTCGCCGCGCTCGCGGCGCGCGCGACGGGGCTCGGTCACATCAATCTCGAAGTCGATCGCGACGGCATCGTGCGCAGCGTGGCGCTGTTCGAAAGCGACGGCCGCGTGCGCTGGCCGCAACTGATGGTACCCGTGTACCGCGCGATCCAGGCCGGCCGGCTGCATCCGGTCGGCGGCGTGCCGGGCGCGAACGCGCACGACCTGTCGCGCGATGCGGCCGGCGAGGGCCGCTATCTGATCCCGTTCAGCCGCAACACGCCGGCGTATCCGACGCTGTCGTTCGACGACGTGCTCGAAGGGCGCGTGAAACCCGATGCGCTGCGCGGCAAGATCGTCGTCGTCGGCGTGACGGCGTCCGGGCTGTACGACCGCTTCGCGACACCCGTGTCCGGCGAGTTCGGCCCGCTGGCCGGTGTGTACATCCATGCGAACGTGCTCGACATGCTGGCGACCGGCAGTGCGATCTCGCCCGCGTCGCGCGTGGGGTTGTTCGCCGCGTCGCTGCTGCCGCTCGCCGCGCTGCTCGGCGGTTTCCTGATGCTGTCGCCGTGGCGCGCGCTGTTGCTGACGATGAGTCTCGCCGCGCTTGCCGCGGTCGCGAGCCTGGCGCTGCTGTTCGAGGCGCGCATCTGGCTGACGCCGGCGCCGGCGATCTTCGGACTGATCGCCGTCTACCCGATCTGGAACTGGCGGCGCCTGGAAATGACGATGTCGTACCTGCGCCGCGAGCTGCAGCGGCTCGCCGACGAGCCGCACCTGCTGCCCGAGGCGCCGCGCACGCGCAGCGTCGGCGGCGACGTGCTCGAGCGGCAGATGGCGCTGATGGCGCAGGCCGCGCAGCGTGTGCAGGACATGAAGCGCTTCGTGTGGGACAGCCTCGACAGCATGCCCGAGCCGATCTTCGTGACCGACCTCGCCGGCACCGTGCTGATCGCGAACCACGCGGCGAAGCGCTACGGGTCGCGGTTGTCGCTGCCGCTGCCGGAAGGGCGGCCGCTGCGCACCGCGCTCGGCGAGCTGACCTTCATGAAGACCGTCGACGGCAACGCCGAGCACGACGCGGCGATCCGCGAGCACTGGCCGGCCGCGCTCGACCCGACGCTCGAGGCCGAGCATGACGCGATGGCGCGCGGCATCGAGGTGCGCGATCGCGACGGCCTCGACCATCTGTTGCGCTACGCGGCCTGTACGAACGCGCAGGGCCGCGTGACGGGCTGGATCGCCGGCCTCGTCGACGTGACCGAGCTGCACGCGGCCGAGCGGCATCGCGAGGAAGCGCTGCACCTGCTGTCGCACGACATGCGCTCGCCGCAGGCGTCGATCCTCGCGCTCGTCGAGATCGAGCGCGACCGCGTCGACAGCGACGCGATGCGCGGGCTGCTCGCGCGGATCGAGCGTTATGCGCACCGCGCGCTGTCGCTCGCCGACGAGTTCGTGCAGTTGGCGCGCGCCGAGTCGCAGGCGTACCAGTTCGAGGTGACGAGTCTCGTCGACGTGCTGATCGACGCGAGCGACGAGGTGTGGCCGCAGGCGCAGGCGAAGCACATCCGCATCGACACCGAGGTCGGCACCGACATGTGCTGGGTGCGCGCCGACCGCTCGCTGATCACGCGCGCCTTCGTGAACCTGCTGAACAACGCGGTCAAATACAGTCCGTCCGACACCGTAATCACGTGTACGCTGACGGTCGAGCACGCATCGAAGCGGATGTTCTGTACGATTCGCGATCAGGGGTACGGCATTGCGCCGGAAGATCAGCGGCATCTGTTCGAGCGTTTCAAGCGATTCCATGCCGGCGAGCGGCCCGAGATCTCGGGTTCCGGGCTCGGCATGGCGTTCGTGAAGACGGTCGTCACGCGCCATGGGGGCAGCGTGTCGGTCGACAGCGAAGTGGGTGTCGGCACCGCGGTGACGGTGTCGCTGCCCGCGATCGACGAGCCGTCCGCCTGACAGGGCCGGGCACGACGGCAGGTATTTGGGGAAAGCCATGAGAAAGGAATGGGCAGCGACCGCACTGGCGGCGTCGCTGTTGACGGGTTGCGCCGGCGTGACGAGCGGCGTGAGTACGGTCGGGCAGCCGAACGCGTTTGCATCCGGTGCGCACGGCTACGATTTCGTGCGGACGGCCGCGCAGGCGGGCGACACCGAATACCGGCAGATCGAGACGCTCGTGCGCGACGAACTCGCGCGCCGCGGCTTCGATGCGCGGCCGCTCAAGGACGCGCGCTACCGGCTGTCGATCGCGTACGCGACGCAGCCGGCGTCGGTCGCGGCAATCGCCGACCGGTGCGGTGCCGCGAGCAGCGCGTGCGTGACGGTCGACGGGCCGGCGCCGTTCGCGCTGCCGTTCATGGGCACCGTGTATCGCCACGTGCTCACGCTGCGTTTCGTCGACGCGCGCTCGGGGGCCGACGTGTACCGTGTATCGGCCGCGCTGCGCGATCGCGATCCCGGCACGCAGCAGGCCGCGCCGGCGCTCGTGAAGAGCGCGCTGGCGAAGCTGCCGTTCGACGACGGCAGCGGCTGGCTCGTCAAGACGAAAAAAGACGACGCGGGCGGGATGCCGGGCGTCGTCTCGGTGAAGCCGGCCGACACGCGCTGAGCGCCGGCCGGCGAGGTGAGGGCGGGCTCGCCGTGGCGAGCCCTTGCCGCGGTCAGGCGGCCGGTTGCATGCCGCGCGTGCGCAGGTACGCGTCGAACTCGGTGCCGACTTCCGGGTGGCGCAGCGCGAATTCGACCGTCGCCTTCAGGTAGCCGAGCTTGCTGCCGCAGTCGTAGCGCGTGCCTTGGTACTTGTAGGCCAGCACCTGTTCGTCGGCGAGCAACGCCTGGATCGCGTCGGTGAGCTGCAGTTCGCCGCCCGCGCCCGGCTTCAGCGCGCGCAGGTGCTCGAAGATCCGCGGCTTCAGGATGTAGCGGCCGACCACGCCGAGGTTCGACGGCGCGACTTCCGGCGCCGGTTTCTCGACGATCGCCGACATCTTGACGATCGACTCTTCCCACTCCTTGCCGTCGACGATACCGTACGACTTCGTTTCCGACGGCGGGATCTCTTCCACGCCGATCACCGAGCTGTGATAGTGGTCGAACACGTCGACCATCTGCTTCATCACCGGCGGGTTGCCGTCGAGCAGGTCGTCGGCCAGGATCACCGCGAACGGGTTGTCCGCGACCAGCTTCTCCGCGCACAGCACCGCGTGGCCCAGACCGAGCGCTTCCGGCTGGCGCACGTAGAAGCAGTCGACATGGCTCGGCTTGATGCTGCGCACGAGCTCGAGCAGCTTTTCCTTGCCGCGCGCCTCGAGTTCGGCCTCGACCTCGTACGACTTGTCGAAGTGATCCTCGATCGCGCGCTTGCTGCGTCCGGTGACGAAGATCATCTCGGTGATGCCCGCGGCGATCGCTTCCTCCACCGCGTACTGGATCAGCGGCTTGTCGACAACCGGCAGCATTTCCTTCGGGCTCGCCTTCGTTGCCGGCAGGAACCGCGTGCCGAGGCCGGCGACGGGGAATACTGCCTTGGTGACTTTCAACATGATCGAACCTTTATTCCTGTAATCGACTTGTCAGACGGCTTATGTTCACGTTCGCATTATAGTGAACGCAAACGACCTTACCGTTTGTTACGCAGGCAACCGATCGAGCTGCGCGCGCAGCTTTTCGAGCGTGCTCTGGAATTCCGCGACCCGCTTCTGCTCCTGTTCGACCACGGCCGGCGGCGCTTTCGCGACGAAGGCCTCGTTGCCGAGCTTCGCGTTGCACTTCGCGATCTCGCCCGTCAGGCGCGCGATTTCCTTCGACAGGCGCTCGCGTTCGGCCGCGACGTCGATTTCCACCTTCAGCACCAGCTTGTTCGGGCCGACGATCGCGATCGGGGCGCCGTGCGCTTCCTTGTCGAGCGTCGCTTCGTCCGCGAGGATCTGCACGTCCGACAGGCGCGCGAGCGCCTGGACGTACGGCGCGAACGAGCGCAGGCGTTCGGCGTCGCCGGCAGCCAGCAGCGGCACCTTGGTCGCCGGCGACAGGTTCATCTCGCCGCGCAGGTTGCGGCAGGCGTCGACGATCGCCTTCAGGTCGGCCGCCCATTGCTCGGACGCCTCGTCGATCTTCTGCAGGTTCGCCAGCGGATACGCCTGCGTCATCAGCGACGCTTCGCCCTCGGCCTTGCCCTGCGGATAACGGCCGGCGAGCGGCGCGACCTTCTGCCAGAGCGCCTCGGTGATGAACGGGATGACCGGGTGCGCGAGGCGCAGCACCGTTTCCAGCACGCGCAGCAGCGTGCGGCGCGTCGCGCGCTGCTGTTCCGGCGTGCCGTTCTGGATCTGCACCTTCGCGAGTTCGAGATACCAGTCGCAGTACTCGTCCCACACGAACTTGTAGATGCTGCTGGCGATGTTGTCGAAGCGGTAATCGGCGAAACCCTTCGCGATGTCGGCCTCGGTACGCTGCAGCAGCGACACGATCCAGCGGTCGGCCGCCGAGAAGTCGAGGTAGCCGCCGGGGCCGCAGTCGCCCGCGCCGCACACTTCCGGCTTGTCGGTGCCGCAGTCGTGGCCTTCGCAGTTCATCAGCACGAAGCGCGTCGCGTTCCACAGCTTGTTGCAGAAGTTGCGGTAGCCTTCGCAGCGCGCGAGGTCGAAGTTCACGTTGCGGCCGAGCGTGGCCATCGACGCCATCGTGAAGCGCAGCGCGTCGGTGCCGAACGCGGCGATGCCGTCCGGGAATTCCTTGCGGGTCTTCTTCTCGATCGTCGCGGCCTGCTTCGGGTTCATCAGGCCCGTCGTGCGCTTCGCGACCAGCGTCTCGAGGTCGATGCCGTCGACGATGTCGATCGGGTCGAGCGTGTTGCCCTTGCTCTTCGACATCTTCTGGCCTTCCGCGTCGCGCACGAGGCCGTGCACGTAGACGGTATGGAACGGCACCTTGCCGGTGAAGTGCGTGGTCATCATCACCATCCGGGCGACCCAGAAGAAGATGATGTCGAAGCCCGTGACGAGCACCGACGACGGCAGGAAGTGCTGCAGTTCGGGCGTTTCGTTCGGCCAGCCGAGCGACGAGAACGGCACGAGCGCCGACGAGAACCACGTGTCGAGCACGTCCTCGTCGCGCTTCAGCGCGCCCGCATAACCCTTCGCGGCGGCCTGCGCGCGCGCTTCTTCCTCGTTGCGCGCGACGAACACCTCGCCGTTCTCGCCGTACCACGCGGGAATCTGGTGGCCCCACCACAGCTGGCGCGAGATGCACCAGTCCTGGATGTTCTCGAGCCACTGGTAGTAGGTGGTCGTCCAGTTTTCCGGCACGAACTTGATCTGGCCGTTGCGCACCACGTCAAGCGACGTTTCGGTGATCGACTTGCCCGGGTTGAACGTGCCTTCCGGCGCCGGCTTCGTCATCGCGACGAACCACTGGTCGGTCAGCATCGGCTCGATCACGACGCCCGTGCGGTCGCCGCGCGGCACCATCAGCTTGTGCGGCTTCACGGAATCGAGGAAGCCCTGCGCGTCGAGGTCCGCGACGATCGCCTTGCGCGCGTCGAAGCGGTCGAGGCCGCGATACTGCTCGGGGCCGTTGTCGTTGATCTTCGCGTCGAGCGTCAGGATCTCGATCGGCGCGAGGTGGTGGCGCAGGCCGACCTGGTAGTCGTTGAAATCGTGCGCGGGCGTGACCTTCACGACGCCCGTGCCGAACGCGCGGTCGACGTAGTCGTCGGCGATCACCGGGATCTCGCGGCCCGTCAGCGGCAGCGTGACGAGCTTGCCGATCAGGTGCGCATAACGCTCGTCTTCCGGATGGACCATCAGCGCGACGTCGCCGAGCATCGTCTCGGGGCGCGTGGTGGCGACCGTCAGCGAGCCCGAGCCGTCGACGAGCGGGTAGCGGATGTGCCACAGGTGGCCGTTTTCCTCTTCGCTCGCGACTTCGAGATCCGACACGGCGGTGAGCAGCACCGGATCCCAGTTGACGAGGCGCTTGCCGCGGTAGATCAGGCCCTGTTCGTAGAGCGTGACGAACACGTCGCGCACGGCGGCCGACATCTTGTCGTCCATCGTGAAGTACTCGCGCGACCAGTCGGTCGACGCGCCGAGGCGGCGCACCTGGCCCGTGATCGTCGAACCGGACTTTTCCTTCCATTCCCACACGCGCTCGACGAACTGCTCGCGGCCGAGATCGTGGCGCGAGACGCCCTGCGCGTCGAGCTGGCGCTCGACGACGATCTGCGTGGCGATCCCCGCGTGGTCGGTGCCGGGCACCCACAGCGTGTTCTCGCCGAGCATCCGGTGGTAGCGGGCGAGGCCGTCCATGATCGTCTGGTTGAACGCGTGGCCCATGTGCAGCGTGCCCGTCACGTTCGGCGGCGGCAACTGGATCGCGAAATCGGGGCGGGACGGATCGAATGCCGGGGCGGCATAACCGCGTTTTTCCCACTCCGGCCCCCATTGGGACTCGATGGTATGGGGCTCGAAGCTCTTCGCAAGCGTGTTGTCGCTCATGTTGGAAATCTGCCGAAAAATGCGTGAATTGGATGCCGAATCCGACAATTATAAATGGATGCCCATCGCCCAGCCATCGCCTTGCCCGCACGGGCCCGTCGCGACGGGCCCGCCACGCGTGCGCAACATGCGGCCGAACGGATCGGGAACGGCATCGCGCGGCCGACTTATAATGTCGGGTCCGCATTTTTCTTGCCCGTCAGCTGCCGCTCCATGCCCGATCTGCTCGCCAATCTGAACCCCGAACAACTCGCCGCCGTCACGTTGCCGAACGAACCGGCGCTGATCCTTGCAGGGGCGGGCAGCGGCAAGACCCGCGTGCTGATCACGCGCATCGCGTGGCTGATCCAGCAGGGCTACGCATCGCCGCCCACCGTGCTCGCCGTCACCTTCACGAACAAGGCCGCGCGCGAGATGATGGCGCGCCTGTCGGCGATGATGCCGATCGACACGCGCGGGATGTGGATCGGCACGTTCCACGGCCTGTGCAACCGGATGCTGCGCACGCACTGGCGCGACGCCGGCCTGCCGCAGACGTTCCAGATCCTCGACACGGCCGACCAGCTGTCCGCGATCAAGCGGCTGATGAAGGCCGCGAACGTCGACGACGAAAAGTATCCGCCGAAGAACGTCCAGTACTTCATCAACAACGCGAAGGAGCAGGGGCTGCGCCCCGACAAGGTCGACGCGACCGACAACTTCAACCGCAAGTTCGTCGAGCTGTACCAGGCGTACGACCAGCAGTGCCAGCGCGAGGGCGTCGTCGATTTCCCCGAGCTGCTGCTGCGCTGCTACGAGCTGCTCGCGTACAACGCGCCGTTGCGCGCGCACTACCAGGCGCGCTTCCGGCACATCCTCGTCGACGAGTTCCAGGACACCAACAAGCTGCAGTACGCGTGGCTCAAGATGCTCGCGGGCGGCGAGAACGCGATCTTCGCGGTCGGCGACGACGACCAGTCGATCTACGCGTTCCGCGGCGCGAACGTCGGCAACATGCGCGACTTCGAAGACGAATTCCGCGTGCGCAACCTGATCAAGCTCGAGCAGAACTACCGGTCGCACGGCAACATCCTCGACGCGGCGAACCAGCTGATCTCGAACAACGCGCACCGCCTCGGCAAGAACCTGCGTACCGACGCCGGCCACGGCGAGCCCGTGCGCGTGTACGAGGCGAGCACCGATTCGCAGGAAGCCGGCTGGATCGTCGAGGAGATCCGCTCGCTGATCAATACCGGGATGGCGCGCAGCGAAGTGGCCGTCCTGTACCGCAGCAACGCGCAGTCGCGCTCGATCGAGCACACGCTGATGTCGTCGGGCATCCCGTACCGCGTGTACGGCGGCCTGCGCTTCTTCGAGCGGCAGGAAGTGAAGCACGCGCTCGCCTACCTGCGCCTGATCGACAACCCGAACGACGATACCGCGTTCGCGCGCGTCGTGAACTTCCCGACCCGCGGGATCGGCGCGCGCTCGGTCGAGCAGCTCGCCGACGCCGCGCGCCTGTACGGCTGCTCGATGGCCGCCGCGATTCCGTACGTGACGGGCAAGGCCGGCACGAGCCTCGGCGGGTTCGCGAACCTGATCGCGAAGATGCGCGCCGATACGCAGCACATGAACCTGCCCGACACCGTCGAGCACATCGTGCGCGCCAGCGGTCTCGCCGATTTCTACCAGGGCGAGCGCGAAGGCCAGGACCGCCTCGAGAACTTGCAGGAACTCGTGAACGCGGCCACCGCGTTCATCGCCGAGGAAGGTTACGGGCTCGACACGCCGGCCCGCTCGATCCCGCTGCGCGCGGGCGCGATCGCGGCGCCCGAGCTTGGCACCGCGACGGACGATCCGGCGCTCGACGTGCTCGATCCCGCATCGCCCGCCGACCCGGCGCAGAACCCCGACACGATGACGCCGCTCGCGGGCTTCCTGTCGCACGCGTCGCTGGAGGCCGGCGACAACCAGGCGCAGGCCGGCCAGGACGCCGTGCAGCTGATGACGGTGCACGCGGCGAAAGGGCTCGAATTCTCGGCCGTGTTCATCACGGGCCTCGAGGAAGGGCTGTTCCCGCACGAGAACAGCGTGCTCGAATCCGACGGCCTCGAGGAAGAGCGCCGGTTGATGTACGTCGCGATCACGCGCGCGAAGGAGCGCCTCTACCTGTCGTTCGCGCAGAGCCGGATGCTGCATGGCCAGACCCGCTACAACGTGCGCTCGCGCTTCTTCGACGAACTGCCGGAGCACGTGCTGAAGTGGTTGACGCCGAAGGTCGAGGCCGGCTCGCGCTGGGGCGGGCGTTCGGACAACGCCGGGTACGGGCGCGACTGGTTCGCGCGGCCGGGCGGCGGCAGCCGCGAGCAGATCGTCGACGCGGCCGTATCCGCGCCGCTGCCCGCGTTCGCGAACAAGCAGCGCGCGGCCGACACCGGCTTCCGGGTCGGCCAGCAGGTGTTCCATACCAAGTTCGGCGAAGGCACCGTCACCGCGCTCGAAGGCAACGGCACCGACGCGAAGGCGCAGGTGAAGTTCAAGCGGCATGGCGAGAAATGGCTCGCGCTCGCGGTCGCGAAACTGCAGGCGGTGGAATGATGGGCATCGACGGAGCGTTCACGCCTTCGGCTCGCCCGCTCGGCATTCTCGCCGCGCTGCCCGAGGAGCTCGGCGACCTGATCGCCGCGATGCGCGCCGAGGGCGCGATGAAGACGGTCACGCTCGGGCGCCGCGACTATCACGTCGGCACCGTGCACGGCGCGGCCTGCGTCGTCACGCTCGCGCGGGTCGGCAAGGTCGCGGCCGCCGCGACGGTCAGCGCGCTGATCCACGTGTTCGGCGTGTCGGGCGTCGTGTTCACCGGCGTCGCGGGCGGCGTGTCGCGCACGGTGCGGGTCGGCGACGTTGTCGTGGCCGATACGTTGCTGCAGCACGATCTCGACGCGTCGCCGCTCTTTCCGCGTTACGAGGTGCCGCTGCTCGGCATCACGCGCTTCGCGACCGACGCGGCGCTGACGGCGCGCCTGCGCGACGCCTGCACGCTGTTCGTCGCGGACGAGGGCGCGCGGTTCGCCGAGCGCTTCGGGCTCGCCGGCGCGGCGCTGCACGCGGGGCTCGTCATCAGCGGCGACCGCTTCGTGTCGAGCGAGCGCGAGGTCGTCGCGCTGCGCGACGCGCTGCCGGACGCGCTCGCGGTCGAAATGGAAGGCGCCGCGATCGCGCAGGTGTGCGCGGAACACGACGTGCCGTTCGCGCTCGTGCGCACGATCTCCGACACGGCCGACGATCACGCGACGCAGTCGTTCTCGCACTTCCTGTCGGCGATCGCGAGCAGCTATTCGTCCGGCATCCTCAAGCGTTTCCTGACGCTGCATGCGACGACGGCGGCCTGAAGCCGCCGTCGTATTGCCCCTTCGAGCCGGTTGACCGGCCGCGGCGCGCACGCCGCGGCCGGCGCGTCACGCCTGCTTGCGCCGGCTGCTTTCGAGATTCGGCAGGAACACCGTCAGCACGCCGATCAGCGGCAGGAACGAGCACACCTTGTAGACGAACGGGATGCTCGTCGCGTCGGCGAGCTGGCCGAGCACCGCCGCGCCGACGCCGCCGAGCCCGAACGCGAAGCCGAAGAACAGGCCCGCGACCATGCCGACCTTGCCGGGCATCAGTTCGGTCGCGTAGACGAGGATCGCGGCGAACGCCGACGCCAGCACGACGCCGATGATCACGGTCAGCACGCTCGTCCAGAACAGGTTCGCGTACGGCAGCAGCATCGTGAACGGCGCGACGCCGAGGATCGATACCCAGATCACGTACTTGCGGCCGATCCGGTCGCCGACGGGCCCGCCGATCAGCGTGCCGGCCGCCACGGCCGCGAGGAACACGAACAGGTGGATCTGCGCGGCCTGCACCGACAGGTGGAACTTGTCGATCAGGTAGAACGTGAAATAGCTGTTGATGCTCGCGAGGTAGAAGTACTTCGAGAACACGAGCAGCACCAGCACGCCGATCGCACCCATCACGCGGCCGCGCGACAGCGTCGGATGGCCGGCCGACACGGCCTTCTTCTTCATCGACGGATGCTTCTTGTACCAGTGGCCGATCTGCGTGAGCACGATCATCGCGACGAGCGCGGCGGCCGAGAACCACGCGATGCTGTGCTGGCCGTGCGGGATGATCACGAGCGCGGCGAGCAGCGGCCCGAGCGCCGAGCCCGCGTTGCCGCCCACCTGGAACACCGACTGCGCGAGCCCGTGCTGGCCGCCCGACGCCATCCGCGCGACCCGCGACGACTCCGGATGGAACACTGACGAGCCGCAGCCGACCAGCGCCGCGGCCACCAGCAGCATCGGGAAACTCGATGCGACCGACATCAGCAGCAGCCCGGCGAGCGTGAAGCCCATGCCGACCGGCAACGAATACGGTTTCGGACGCTTGTCGGTATAGAGGCCGACGAGCGGCTGCAGCAGCGACGCGGTGATCTGGTAGGTGAGCGTGATCAGGCCGATCTGCGCGAACGACAGCGCGAACTGGCTCTTGAGCATCGGATAGATCGCGAGGATCAACGACTGGATCATGTCGTTGAGCATGTGCGAGAAGCTGATCGCGCCGAGCACCGGGTAGACGGTGCGCGGCGCGGGCGGGGCGGACGGCTGGGCGGCGGCTGCGCCGGCGGTTCCCGTGTCGAGGCTGGTTTCCATGTGAGCTGAGCGAGTTGAGGTGACGGGCGCGCTCTGATGGGGATCGGCGCGTTTTCAATCGTTGTTGCGTCAAAGAAGTGTAATTTGGCGCATCGAGAATGTCCCGCCAAGTTTTGTCGTGATTCGGACATTCGTCCGATGGATCGGCCGGTATCCGCTTTTTTGGCCGGGTATAACGCAGGCGGCGCGCTCGCTCCGTCGGCGGGGGCGCGAGTCCGGTCGGTGTTTCATCGGACTCAAGAAACGGCGGTGGCAGCCGTAGAACGACGTAACGACAACAGGCGCGCTTGGCGCCCGGCACCGGCTACCCGCCGGGCGGGCTCGGGACGCGCGGCATGGCCAGCCATCGCGGGAATGCCGGGACCGACCTTTCCGGCTGCGTGATCCATACGGGGATAGTTCGATGAAAGCAGCATCTTTGCATCCACAGCCCGGTGCGGCGGCCGCCGCACCCGACGTTGCCGCCGGTCGCGCCGCACGACGCGCGCATGCGGCGCGGCGTGAGCGCCGGCCGTGGACCGTCAAGGCGACGTTGCGCGCCGCATTCGCGATCCTGCTGGCCGGCACGCTCGCGATCGGCGTGTTTTCGCTGTGGCAGATCAGCCGCCTGAACGCGTCGATCGCGTCGGTCTACGAGCAGGGGCACGTCGCGAGCCGCGCGGCACAGGAGGTTCGGGCCGAGGTGCTGCGCGCGAGCCGCGCACAGAAGATGCTGCTGACCGCCACCACCGCGAAGGAGCGCGACGACCTCGGCGCCGACGTCGGTGCGGGGCTCGCGTCGATCGGCCAGGCGCTCGGCACGCTGCAGCGCTACGCGGATCCGGCCGATGCCGACGATTCGGCGCGGCTGCGCGCATTCTCGACGGCCGTCGGCACGTGGAGCACGCATTTGCGTGATTTCGTTACGCTCGTGCGTGCGCAGCCGCTCGACCTGTCGCAGATGAACTGGCAGGTCGGCACGCAGGACGTATCGCTGCTGGTCGAGACCGGCAAGCTCGAGAAACTCGTCGCCGACCTCGTGAAGACGCGCGGCGAGAAGTCGAAGGCGACGCTCGATGCGTCGGCCACGATCTTCTCGTCGTCGTTCGCGATGATCGCCGCGATGACGGCCGCGCTGATCGTGCTCGCGATCGTGATCGCCGAGCGCGTCGTGCGGCGCCTCGCATCGCAGCTCGGCGGCGAGCCCGCGCACGCGAAGGCGATCGCCGCGGACATCGCGCGCGGCGACCTCACGCGACCGATCACGCTCGGCCGGCACGATCGCGACAGCATGGTGCGCGCGCTGGCCGACATGCAGACGGGGCTTGCGGCGACCGTCGGCGAGATCGCCGTCAGCGCCGAGGCCATCGCGGCCGCGTCCGGCGAGATTTCGACCGGCAACCTCGACCTGTCGCGGCGCACCGAACAGCAGGCCGTCGCGCTCGAGCGCACCGCGGCCAGCATGGAGCAGCTCACGTCGACCGTGCGGCAGAACGCCGAGAACGCGCGGCAGGCGAGCGCGCTCGCGGCCAATGCGTCGTCGGTGGCGGAAGCGGGCGGGGAAGTCGTCGGGCGCGTGGTCGCGACGATGAGCGAGATCGACGACAGCGCGAAGAACATTCGCGACATCATCGGCACGATCGAGGGGATCGCGTTCCAGACCAACATCCTGGCGCTGAACGCGGCGGTCGAGGCTGCGCGCGCCGGCGAACAGGGGCGCGGCTTCTCGGTGGTCGCGGGCGAGGTGCGCCTGCTCGCGCAACGCTCGGCAACCGCGGCGAAGGAGATCCGCGAGCTGATCGGCGCATCGGTCGAGCGCGTCGCGAACGGCGCGGCGCTCGCGCACGACGCCGGCCGCACGATGGGCGACGTCGTGCGCGCGGTCAAGCGCGTGACCGACATCATCGGCGAGATTTCGGCGGCGTCGGACGAGCAGAGCGCCGGGATCGACGAGATCGGCCGCGCGGTCACGCAGATGGACGCCGGCACGCAGCAGAACGCGGCGCTCGTCGAGCAGGCGGCCGCTGCCGCCAACGCGCTCGACGAGCAGGCCCAGGCATTGAAGCGGCTGGTCGGGCGGTTCCGCCTCGCGGCCTGAGCGCCGCGCGGCGCGCGGCGGTTACGACTTCTTCTGCTTGTCCGGATCGATGATGACCGTGCAGGTCGTGCCCGCCGACAGCACCACGTCGGCCGGTACTTCGTCGATCCGGATGCGTACCGGCACGCGCTGCGCGAGGCGCACCCAGTTGAAGGTCGGGTTCACGTCCGCGACGAGGTCGCGGCTTTGCGGATTGTCGCGATCGTAGATGCCGCGCGAGATGCTCTCGACGTGGCCCTTCATCACGCCGCCGCTCATCAGCCGCATCTCGGCCGGCGCGCCGATCTTCACGCGCGGCAGCTTGGTTTCCTCGAAGTAGCCGTAGACCCAGAACGAGTGGCTGTCGACGATCGCGAGCTTCGCCTGGCCGGCCACCGCGTAGTTGCCCTTGAACGTCTGCAGGTTCGTGATGTAGCCGTCGACCGGCGCGACGACGCGCGTGCGCTCGAGGTTGAGCTTCGCGGCGTCGAGTGCGGCGATCGCCTGCTGGTACTGCGCATCGGCGCTCGACGCGCTGTGCGCGGCATTCTCGCGGTTTTCCTTCGACACGACGAGCGCATCGAGGTCCGCGCGGCGGGCCGCGTCGTCGCGACGCATCTGCAGTTCCGCGCGGCGGGCGGCGACGGCCGCCTGCGCCTGCTCGACCGCGATCTGGTAGTGCGACGGGTCGATCTGCATGATCAGGTCGCCTTTTTTCACGAGCTGGTTGTCATGCACGGGCAGCTCGACGATCGCGCCCGACACGTCCGGCGCGACGTTGACGATCTCGGCGCGCACGCGCCCGTCGCGCGTCCACGGATCGTCCATGTAGTGCACCCACAGCGAGCGCCCGATCAGGATCGCGACGAGAAGGATGACGGCGGTCGCGACGAAGCCGAAGAGTTTTCTGAGAATCATGATGGTTCGGAATCAACGGTAAACGGCGAGACTCAGTCCGCCGCAAATGCAGACGAGAAGGCAGGCCCGGAACAGCGACGGGTGCCAGACGAGGCGGTAGAGGCCCGTATAGGCGAGCAGGCGGTCGACGGCCCAGGTCGCGAGCGCGCCCAGGACGAACATCAGCACCACCGTGGGCATGTAGGCATCGAGAATGGCGATTTCACGCGGCATCATGACGAGGCTCCTGGTTGGGGACGCACGGGGCGGTTGCGGTGAAGCGGCTCGAGCGGCGATTCCGGATCGAGCAGCGCGGTACGCACGAAATGCAGGTGGCTCAGGATGCGCTGCAGCCGGTGGCGCTCCTCGCGCGACGGCTCGAACGCATCGAGCGTCTGCCGCGTCGCGCCGATCGCCGCATTGGTCGCGGCGAGCGTCGCGTCGAACCGCGCGGCGTTCGGCTTCGAGAACAGCGCGGCCAGCGCGGTGCGCATCGTCTCGATCGCACGGCGCCACGGCATCGCCGGCGCATAGCGCGGGTCGGGCGGCAGCGTCGCCAGCTCGTGGCGCAGGTCGATCGTCGCGTTGCCGGCTTCGAGCACCGCGAACATCCAGCGCAGCGCGTCGCGCTGCACGTCGGGCTGGTCGGCCGACAGCGTGTGCGCCTGGTACATCAGGTCGCGCGCACCGCTTTCGAAGCGCGTGCGCAAGCCGGCGAGCCGTGCATGACCGGCCGCGACGGCCTGGTGGCGGAGGTCGGCGAACAGCCGCTTCTTCAGCCACGGCGCGGTCGGCGGGAACAGTACCGCGAACGCGATCGCCGACACCAGCATCGACAGCACGAGCGCGAGCGCATCGTTCATGAAGCTGGTCGGATCGTAGTGCGTGATGTTGTCCGGACCGGCGAGGAAGCTGAAGAAAATCAGGTAGCCCATTCCATACCCGGCGAGCTTCGGCTTCAGCGTCATGAAGATGCCGATCGCGAGCAGCGGCGCGAGCGCGACGCACAGCAGCGGGAACCCGTCGATGTGCGGATAGATGCCGAACGTCAGCAGGAAGCCGGTGCAGACGGCGAGCGCCGTGCCCATGCCCATCTGCGCGGACATCGCGGTCGGGCGCGGCGTCGACGACGCGAGGGCGCAGGTGGCCGCCGCCGTCAGCGTGAGCGTCACGCCGCTCGGCCACGCGGTCTCGATCCAGAACCAGCCGAGCACGAGGATCACGGTCGCGGTGCGGATCGCCGCGATCACCATCGCGGTCAGGTTGGTGCGCGGCTCGTAGCGCTCGATCCAGCGTTCGCGCTCGTGCGTCGCCGTCGACAGCGACGCGTAGGTGGCCGCGTACTCGTGCAGGTCGGTGATGAAGCGGTACAGCAGCTCGGCGGCCGTGTCGAAGTCGAGCAGCGGAAAGTCCGGCTGCGTTTCGAGCGTCGCGCGCGTCGCACGGATGCGGCGCGGCAGCGCGTCGCGCCAGGCGAGCAGTTGCTCGGCCGCGTGGCCCGCGTCGGCCGCCGTGCGCACCGGTTCGCCGGCGTGCGTCAGCAGCAGCGGCGCGATTTCGCGGAAATACGGCTCGATCGCGTCGATCGCGGCCTGCGCGCCGGCCGCATGCAGCCGGTTCATCAGCTGGTGCAGCGCATGGAAGCGGCTCGACGCGCTCATGAATTCGCTGTTCAGCCGCGCGAGGCGGCCGCTGCGCATCCGCGTGTCCGGATCCTCGAACACGGCCATGCTGCGCGCGGCCTCGAACCCGACCACGTCGGCGACGAAGCGCGTATGGATGGTTTCGATATGCGCGCGATCGAGCTTGCCTGACAGCGCCGACGCAACGTAGTCGACGAAGCTGCCGAAGCGCTTGCGTACCGTCGTGCGCATCTGTTCGCCGGTGGTCTGCGGAAACACGAGCGCGCTGACCACACCGGCCGACACGATTCCGACCATGATTTCGGCCACGCGCGTCATCGCGCTCATGAACGCGCCGTCCGGGTGCTGCGACGCGGGCAGTCCGATCAGCGCGGTCGTATAGCCGGCCAGCAGGAAGCCGTAGCTGCGGAAGTTGCGGTTGCGCGCGGCGCCGGCCGTGCACAGCGCGACCCACAGCGCGACGGCCAGCAGGAACAACTGCGGTTGCTGCGGGAACAGCCCGACGAACGTGAGCGTCGCGATGAGCCCGAAGATCGTGCCGGCGACGCGGTAGAAGCTCTTCGCGAGCACCGCGCCGCTTTGCGGCTGCATCACGATGAACACCGTCGTCATCGCCGTTTTCGGCGCGGGCAGGTCGAGCCGCATCGACACGCCGGTCGCGATGAACGCGGCGAGCAGCGCCTTGAACAGATAGAGCCACGCGGCGCCGTCGGTGCGGGCCCAGTCGCCGAATGCGGCGGACCAGGCCGCGAACGGGCCGCCGGCGGGCGTGGAAGCGGGGGAGGAGGCTGACATGGCGGTTGCTCCGCGTTACCGCGCGGCCGGCGAGCCGGACGTGCCGGTCGTCGCGACCGTTGCGGGCCGCGCGACGGCCGCCGACGGTTTCGTGGCCGGTGCGCCGGAAGGCGCTTGCGGGCCGCCGTTTTCCGGCGTGCCGGCGGCCGGCGTTTTGTCGTGCGGCACATCCTCGCCCGTCTCGACGCCGCCGCCGAGCGCGGCCATCAGCTGCGCATGCGCGGCGAGGCGTTCCGCGTCGATGCGGGCGGCCGTCTCCTGCGCGCGCAGCAACTGCTGTTGCGCGACCAGCACGTTCACGTAATCGGTCAGCCCGCGACGGAAGCCTTCGCGCGACAACTGGTAGCTGCGGTCGTTGGCCGCCACCGAGCGCGCGGCGTCCTTCTTCTGCGTATCGAGCGAGCGGATCCGCACGACCTGGTCGGCGATGTCCTTGAGCGCGCCGACGATCGTCTGGTTGTAGCGCTCGACCGCCTGGTCGTAGCCGGCGTTCGCCGCGCCGAGCTGCGCACGCAGCCGGCCGCCTTCGAAGATCGGCAGCGACAGCGCGGGGCCGGCCGTCCAGCCGCCGTTCATCGCGCGCAGGAAGTCGGTGAACGGCGCGGTCACGCCGAAGCCGCCGACCGTCGCGAGCAGGTCGATGTTCGGGTAGAACGATGCCTTCGCGACGTCGATGCCGCGTGCCTGCGCATCGACCGTCCAGCGCGCCGCGACGACGTCGGGGCGGCGGCCGAGCAGGTCGGCCGGCAGCGCCGACGGCAGCCCGGCCGGCGCATCGAGCGACAGTCGCGGCCGCTTGATCGCGTCGCCGGCGCCCGGGCCCTTGCCGGCCAGTGCGGCGAGCTGGTGGCGCGCGAGCTGGATCGCTTCCTCATAGCTGTCGATCTGGCGCTCGTAGTCGGGCAGCGTCGATTCCGCCTGGCTCACTTCGAGCTGCGTGCCGAGGCCCGCCTGCAGCCGCTTGCGCGCGAGATCGGCGAGCGAACGCTGGCGTTCGAACGTTTCATGCGCGAGGTCGAGCAGCGCGTAGTTCATCGACATGCCGACATACGCGCGCACCACGTTGACTTCGAGTTCGAGCTTCGCCGCACGCGCGTCGGCGGCGGTCGCATGTGCGGTGTCGAGCGCGCGCTCGGTCGCGTTCTTGTCCTTGCCCCACAGGTCGAGGTGGTACGACAGGCCGAGGGTGCCGGTATTGTTCCAGGTGTCGGTGTTCGCGAGCGGGCCCGGGCCGTAGTACACGTTGTCCGGCCAGTGCTGGCGCATCAGCGACAGATTGCCGTTGATCTGCGGCAGTTCGGCCGACCGGGCGACGCGCGCCATCGCCTGCGCTTCGCGCACGCGGGCCTCGGCCGCCGCGAGGGTCGGATTGCCGGCCTGGGCGGTGGCGATCCATGCATCGAGCTGCGGGTCGCGGTACGCGCGCCACCAGTCGGCGGCGGGCCAGCCGGCGTCGCGGTCGGCCGCGCGGATGGCCGCGCCGGCGTCGAGCGTGTTCGCTTCGATACGCGTGGACTGGGTCTTGTTGTCGCCCATGCTCGCACAACCGGCCATTATTAATGAGACTGCAAGAACCGCCAGTGCGAGCGTCCCTTTTGTCGCCGGAGACTGCACGATTTTCTCCCTTTCGGATATAGATGAGTCGGATGCGATTATATTTTTCAGTGATTCCTGAATAAATGGACAACGGTGCAAGTCATTTTTACGAATCCTGAGATAATATTTGTTGGCCCCTGTGCAACAATCCCTCCGGATTCAAACGGGTAATGGGATGGATACGCTACAAAACATGCGGGTGTTCGTCCGCGTGGTGGACGCGGGAAGCTTTACCGCGGCCGCCCAGCAGATGAATTCGACCACCGCCTACGCGTCGCGCGCGGTCTCGGATCTCGAGGCGCACTTGCGCACGCGTCTCCTGAACCGCACGACGCGCCGGATCGCGTTGACCGAAGCCGGCGAGCGCTATCTGCAGCGCTGCGAGCAGATCCTGGCGTACGTCGACCAGGCCGAAGCCGAGGCCGGCGACGCGCACGCGCGCCCGTCGGGCAAGCTGAAGGTCCATTGCTTCACGAGCCTCGGCCAGCACTACCTGGTGCCGGCGATCGCGCGCTACCGCGAGCGTTATCCGGACGTGCACGTCGAGCTGACGCTCGCGCAGCGGATGCCCGACCTGCTCGACGAGGGGTACGACGTGGCGATCGTCGTCGGCCGCGACCTGCCCGATTCGGGGCTCGTGTCGCAGCGGCTCGGCGAGAGCTACAGCGTCGTGTGTGCGTCGCCCGGCTACGTCGAGGCGCATGGCGTGCCGCAGCGGCCGGCCGATCTCGCGCAGCACGTGTGCCTCGGGATGGTCGCGCCGGGTTTTCACTTCGACGAATGGGCGCTGGCGGGGCCGAACGGCGACGAGGTCGTCCCGATCGCGGCGCCGCCGTTTCGCGTGAACGTCGCCGAGGCGCTTGCGGTGGCCGTGCGGGAGGGGATGGGGATCGGCGGGCTGCCGCTCTATTCGGCGATCGGCTGGCTGCGCAGCGGGCACATCGTGCGCGTGATGCCGGAGTACCGGTCGCACGTGATGAACATTTACGCGCTGTACCCGTCGCGCCAGTACCTCGACGCGAAAATCCGCACCTGGGTCGATTTCCTGCGCGACGAGTTGCCGGTCACGCTCAAGGCCGACGAGGCCGCGCTCGAGCAATACACGCGTGCGACATGACGGCGCGGTTGGCCGCCATCTGACGAGATTTGTCCTTCACGCAACATTTTTTTACGAACGCGTGTCAGACAGTTTGATACTGTAGGGATTAACGAGATACGCAACCCCGGAGTAGCGATGGATACGCACCTGATGATCGGCCTTGGCGTCCTGCTGGGCGCAGCCGCTGCCGCCGCGGCGACCCGCGACCTGCTGCGTGCGATGAAGGCGAAGGCGCAGATGAAGCCGGTTCCGGTACGGGTGCGCGAGCCGCGCCGCCCCGGCCGCTGATCCTGCCGTACGCGCGAGGAGGCGGGCAGGCCGCGCAAGGCGGCCTGGCGAGCCGGTGTTCAGTCGAGCTCGACCACCTTGTCCCACGCGAACGCGGGATTTTCCCGTTCGCCGGTACGACGGTGAAGGTAGCCGCGCGGGTTGCACACCACGCGCGTGCCGCCGTCCGCAACGTAGTCGAATGACGTATGAGTGTGGCCGTGGAGCCACAGATCCACCGGCGGCCGCACCAGCTCCGCCATGTCCGTCACGAACCCCGCCGAAGCGAGATCCGTCGCATAACGTTCCGCCAGCGAGCGCCGATGTGGCGCATGATGGGTGACGACGATCGTCTTGCCCGCGAACGGTGTCGCGAGCCGCGTTTCCAGCCAGGTCCGGCTTTGCCGGTGCAGCGCGATCGCGTCGGCCGGCGAGAAATCCCGTTCAGGCGCACCCGGCGCCGCATGCAGCGCCGCGTCGTGCGGCCACGTCACCTGGATCAGTCCCTTGAAATCGAGCATCACGCGCAGCGCGGCCTCGATTGCGCCGGCCTGGCTGGCTTCGTCTTGGCCGAACAGCGAAAAATCGGCCCAGAGCGTCGTGCCGAGCACGCGGAAGCGTTGCCCGGGATCGACGTAGACGCCGTTGTTCAGGTAATGCAGGTTGTCGAGCGAGTGCGCGGCGTCGCGCATCGCCGTCTCCAGCGCGCCGAATTCCCCGTCGTAGTACTCGTGGTTGCCCGGCACGTAGATCACGGGCACGGCGGGGTCGAACGTTTCGGCGGCCCAGCGCAGGCCTTCCGCGTGATTGTGGATGTCGCCGGCCAGCACGACGAGATCCGCGTCGGCGTGCGGGATCGCATCGGGCAGGTTGCTTTCGAGATGCAGGTCGGACAGGACGCGGATTTTCACGGGCGGGGCTCCGAAGTGGGCGGCTTCAGTGCAGGATCTTGCCGGGATTCATCAGGCCGCGCGGGTCGAGCGCGGTCTTCAGCGTGCGCATCAGCGTCGTTTCGACCGGCGACTTGTAGCGCTGCGCGTCGTCGATCTTCAGTTGGCCGATCCCGTGCTCCGCGCTGATCGTGCCGTGGTGGCGGTGCACGTTGTCGTAGACGATCCGGTTGATCGGCGCCTGGAACGCCGCGAGGAACGCCTTCGCGTCGCCGCCTTCGGGCATCTGTACGTTGTAGTGGAGGTTGCCGTCGCCGAGGTGGCCGAACGTGACCATCCGCGCGCCCGGCGCGGCCTGCTGGATCGCCGCGTCGGTCTCGTCGATGAAGCGCGCGATCGACGAGATCGGCACCGCGATGTCGTGCTTGATGTTGAGCCCTTCGTCGGCCTGCGCGAGCGGGATGTGCTCGCGCAGGTCCCAGAACGCGCGCGACTGCGCGAGATTCTCGGCGACCACCGCGTCGACCACGAGCCCGGCCTCGAACGCTTCTTCCATCAGTTTCTCGAACAGCGCGCGCGCATGCGCTTCGCTTTCGTTGTCGGACAGCTCGAGCAGCACCGTCTGCGCGTGCGTCTGCGCGAACGGGTAGCGCAGTTGCGGGTAGTGCTTGCCGACCAGCTGCATGCAGAAATCCGACATCAGCTCGAAGCCGGTCAGGAGCGGCCCGGCCGCGCGCTGCGCGAGCGACAGGAAGTCGAGCGCCGCGTGCGGCGATTCGAGCGCGGCGAGTGCCGTGACCTGCGCGGCCGGCAGCGGATGCAGCTTCATCACGGCCGCCGTGATGATCCCGAGCGTGCCTTCCGCGCCGATGAACAGGTCGCGCAGGTCGTAGCCCGTGTTGTCCTTGCGCAGTCCGCGCAGGCCGTCCCAGATCTCGCCCTGCGGCGTCACGACCTCGAGCCCGAGGCACAGCTCGCGCGCGTTGCCGTAGCGCAGCACCGCGGTGCCGCCCGCATTGGTCGACAGGTTGCCGCCGATCGTGCAACTGCCCTCCGCCGCGAGGCTCAGCGCGAACAGCCGGCCGCCTTCGCGGGCGCGCGCCTGCACGTCGGCGAGGATCACGCCGGCCTCGACGGTGATCGTATTGTTGTGCGGATCGAGCGCCCGCACGCGGTTCAGGCGCGCGAGGCTCAGCACGGCCTGGCTGCCGCTCGCATCGGGTGTGGCGCCCCCGGCGAGGCCCGTGTTGCCGCCTTGCGGCACGAGCGCGACGCCGTGCGCGTTGGCCAGCTTCACGAGCGCGGCGACTTCGGCCGTGTTCGCGGGCTTCAGCACCGCGCACGCGGCGCCCTTGTAGCGGCGTCGCCAGTCGGTCAGGAACGGTTCGGTATCGTGCGGATCGGTCAGCACGTGGTCGGTGCCGAGCGCGTCGCGGCACGCGGAAACGAAAGCTTCGGAAGACATCATCACCTTGTCGCGTAAGGGTCAGGACGCGGCGCGCGACTTTTTTGCCGCGCGCTTGTACGGCGCGACATAGGCCAGCGCCGCCACGAAGAAGCCGACGGCAAGCGCGGTCTCGCACCAGCCGAGCGTGGCGGACAGCCCGCGATCGGACATGCCGCGCACGATGCCTTCGGCCAGATAGACGAGGCTGAGCATGCTCGCCCACTGCATCGTATAGATGTTACGCCGCCAGACGCCGGGCAGCGCGAGCGCGAGCGGCACGGCCTTGAGCATCAGCGCGGAGCCGCCCGGGCGCAACGGCGCGAGCCACAGCTCCCACGCGAGCGACAGCGCGATCAGCGCGACGAGGCAC
>NZ_JAAGPK010000118.1:0-238 GCF_017104685.1 Burkholderia sp. Tr-20355
GAAAAAAAAAAACACCCCCCCCCCCTCCCCCCCCCCCCCACCCCCCCACCCCCCGCCCCCATGCCCATCCGCATCATCACCCCTCTCTCCTACTCACCGCATCACACTCCCATGCTTGTTATTCTTCTCCTCCGTATACCCACTATCGTTTGTGTCCTCGACCTCTTTCATCTGTCCCTCCTCCCGTCCACCTCACACTCCTCCCCTTCCAACTCCTCGTCTCTCATACTCCCACAAC